>NZ_WEKT01000061.1:0-27392 GCF_009874545.1 Vibrio eleionomae
ATATGTATAGTATGGCGGTGATTTCATTTTTAACAAAATAACTCTTTGATTTAACGTTTTTTATTATTACGTATAATATCGATATTTTCTGATACTTAATTGATACTTAATTGATACTTAATTGATACCAATATGATGTTGAAAAATTGAATTTATTGGATACTAATAATGTCACTCTGTTTGCTATTAAAATAACTATTTGATTATATGATATTTTTATTTGACTGATTGACAAAGGTACATGCCACCTAATACCAGATATTCGTCTTCTCCATTCAATGAACCTGCTATCAGCTTGGGGAAGTATAAAATTTTACTGGTAGGGACTTGGCAACAAATCACCTTGTCCCCAAAAATTTCTGCTTGGTATTGGTTATCACTAAATGAATTCATATTGTTAAGTAGTAGAGCACCTGCAAATTTTTCTCCAGCAGGAATTTGATAAAAATGATTAATATTGGAAATTCCCCGATACAAAGTTAGGTGTAAATGTGAATATTGAGTTTTAAGTTCATATTGGCAATAGCAATACAGGAGATCTAACTGAGATTCTAGGGCATTGCTATTATATAACCCGCGTACATAGTCCTTTAAGTAAATTTGATAACTTTGGTCAGAGACTCGTGTAATCATTCCTTTATGGTTTAGGGTGAGTAGGCCAAATCTAGACTCAACCCAACGCTTTATTACGGCAGCTTCAATACTGTCGGCATCAAACATCCAGCCTCTTAGTAAGCGTATGTAATCGGATTTATCGCGTTTGCTCCCCCGGTTCTTGGCGCTAAATCCAGCTTGCTCACTTTGTCCGAGTAAAAAGGCTGAGCGCATATAATATTGGAAATACGCGGCACGTTCTTGTGCGGTGTCGATGGTGGTTAAGTGACGGAAAAAATCTTTATGCAGATCGTGTACAAAATCGAGAATTAGCGGCACAGGATAGTGCTGATAAGTGCAGCTGCCTAAAATATTAGCAGGTAAATTACAGCGATTTAATGAACTAGCGGCAAAAGAAGGTAGAGTATGACAAAGTGAGTGAGAAACCACTGGGCGGGCAGGGTGTGTTGATGCGGTAAATGATTTAGTTTCACTCATGAATAGGTGACTCCATCATATCGTTTAAAAAATGGGTAAGCTCCGAGTCCTGTATATCGAGGTCATAGACTAGATAGCCCATAGATTAGCGCTTTTTAGTAAAAGGAAAGGATACTGATGTCAGAAAGGCAACAATATTATCGAGGATGTTTAGTTGGGTTAGCGGTTGGGGATGCACTAGGTACAACGGTTGAATTTCAAGCTCGAGGCAGTTTTACCCCGATGGTTGATTTGGTAGGGGGCGGTGTATTTCGCCTCAAAGCAGGGCAATGGACTGACGATACTTCGATGGCTCTCTGTTTAGCCGCTTCATTAATAGAGTGTGATGAGTTTAATGCCCACGATCAGATGAACCGATATTTACGTTGGTGGAAAGAAGGTTACATGAGTAGTAATGGCCGATGTTTTGATATTGGAGTTACCGTGTCAGAAGCATTGAATCAATTTTTGCATACCCAAGATCCATTTTCCGGCTCAACCCATCCTTTAGCGGCTGGCAATGGATCTCTGATGCGTTTAGCACCAATAGCACTGTATTATTCTGATATGAAAGAGCTTATCCACTATGCTGCAGAAAGTTCACGCACAACTCATGGTGCCAAAGAGTGCTTAGATGCGTGTTGCTATTACGCCACGCTGCTTAATCAAGCGTTATTAGGTAAAACTAAACAGCAGATTTTAAGTACCACCTTGTACCAGCCAATCACATCGAAGATTGCTTCGATTGGGCAACAAAAATACCGGGGAAAAAGTGTCGATGAGATAAAAGGGAGCGGTTATGTGGTTGACTGTTTGGAAGCCGCCCTGTGGTGTTTTTTTCACACGGAGAGTTATGCTGCTGCCGTTTTAGCCGCTGCAAATCTTGGTGATGATGCAGATACCACAGCTGCGGTATGTGGACAAATTGCGGGTGCGTATTACGGACTCGACAACATACCTCAACAATGGCGCCAATGCCTTGTTATGTATGATGAGATCGTCGCAATGGCGGACAAGTTGTCGGCCTGAGCAAATAGCGACTTCTTTCTGTAATCAAGCTTGATGTGTGCTCGTTAATGACACTCTTCATCTGACCTATTGAGGTTATTTGGGAGATGATATTGGTGCGTGAAGTAAAGTCATACCAAACTGATACGTAAAATAATCATAATGTTAGGTACTTTCTATATAAAAAGGCAGATATAGAAAGGTGAATTATGAATTTAGAAACAAAGGCAGTTGATGCGACACATCCATCAGCTGCCAAAACGGAAAACGCATCAATAGTCAATTCGTTTGACGAGCTGGCGAAAAAATATGCTGTGCTACCTAAATCGAACAAAGGGTACAGCCATCCTGCGCTTAATAAGGCGCTTCACTATATCTATAAGAATTATGCTAACCCGATTGATATGCCGACACTCGCGAGCAGTGCATGTATTAGTCAGTCGCATTTGTCCTATTTGTTTAAATATTATTTGGGAATGTCGTTTAAAAAGGTATTAATGCGGTTCCGTATCGCAAAATCTATGGAGCTTTTTGATAACAATCCGAGCTTACAAGTGACACAAGTATGTGATCAAGTGGGTTTCCCCGACTTGAGTTTTTTTGTTCGCAAATTTCATTTATATGTGGGTGTTAGCCCAAGTGTATATCGAGATGAGCATTGCCGCGGAGAAGATAAATCCGCTGTTTATTTGGACCTTAAAAACGCACTACAGCATTTTGGACATCTCGATGTGTAATTCTCATAAAAGGGAATAATAAGTCTGTGTATTGGTGAATAGATAAACTTGTCCTTTAGGTATAATACGGTTATGGAACAACCAGATATGACTAGATGGAAATCATGCTATGGAAAACATTAAAAATATTCTTTGTTTTGGTGACTCATTAACTTGGGGGTGGATCCCTCAGCCACACAGTGTTCCTTCTCAACGTTATGCTCTCGATAAACGCTGGACAGGTGTAATGGCACGGGCATTAGGCGCGCAGTTTAATGTGATAGAAGAAGGGCTCAATGCCCGCACAACTAATATTGATGATCCGCTGGATACTCGTGTAAATGGCGCGAACTATTTTCCTACTTCATTGGCCAGCCATTTGCCACTCGATCTCGTTATCATCATGCTAGGTACGAATGATACCAAACCGTCATTTAATCAAACGCCGCAGCGAATTGCAGAGGGAATGTCACTGCTTGTCAGTCAGGCACGTGGTAGCGCTGGTGGGATCGGTGCTGCCTATCCAGCACCGAAAGTATTGGTTGTGTCACCGCCGCCACTTGCGCCAATGCCAGATCCTTGGTTTGGGGTGATGTATGAAGGTGGTCATGAGAAAACATTGCAGCTACCTAAATACTACAAAATGATGGCAGATTTTATGAAAGTGATGTTCTTTGATGCAGGCTCTGTTGTTCGAACGGATGGCTGTGATGGCATTCATCTCAGCGAAGAAAGCAACAAAACGCTTGGATTAGCGATGGCGGAAAAGGTATTACAAATCTTCGAATAATGGATTTCTCATCGGCCGCGAAAGGTCATATTTGGGTATGACCTAATGATTTACCCAGTGCAGCATTGATGAATTAATGCCATTAAATTATCGAGTTGTTTTTCTATACGGCCATCGAGTGGATAACCAATATTGATCCGCAAACAGTCACTATAGCGATGAGACTCTGTGAAAATATCGCCAGTGCGGATATCAATTTTCTCGCGTTGTATGGCCAATTTAAATCGTGTGATATCAAGATGAGGAATTTGCATCCAGAGTACTAAGCCACCATCAGGTTGAGTGATTCGACTGCCCATGGGCAAATGTGTTGCCAAATAGAGGCTATAATCGCGTTTATTCTGGGCAAGGGTGTATTGAGCTTGTTTCAGGTGTTTTGCGTAATGACCTGAACAAATGAGATCAGAAATAGCGTATTGAAGAATGCCAGATACACCTTGGTAGTATTGCAAAAATGAGGCAAAGTATTTTCCTGGTTTACACCAGCCAAGCCGGTAATTAGGGGAAAGCGTTTTTGAGATAGAACTACACCAAATCACGTAGCCACTGGTATCGTAATAAGCGGCCGGCAAGTTTAATTCGTTCGAATGGCTTAATTCAAAATACACATCATCTTCAATCACGGGAATACGATAAGTCGCAGCCAAATTCGCTAAACGTTGCTTTTGTTGTGAGGAAAGAGTGATTCCTTGCGGGTTCATGTGAGTAGTACAAAAGAGTCCGGCTTGAATTTGATTGTCTCGTAATAGCTTTTCTAGTGCATCGAGATCAATGCCATCTTCATGGGAAGGAATTTCGATGAGGTTTAAATCGAGTTGGGCAATTAAATCCAGTAATCCATTGAAGCAGGGAGAGCTTACGGCAATGGTATCTCCCTTGTTGGTACATACCATTAGCGCCGTTTTTACGGCATCCATGCAACCGTGAGTGATCACCAGTTCGTTACTGTTCAATGCATAACCATTGGTTTGAAAATGCTCAGCGAGTGCATCACGTAGGTAGGGTTCGCCTTGTTGGGCTGGATATTGAGCAAAATGCCTTGTTTGAAACTGGATGGCTTTACGTAAACTGCGATCAAGACTGCGTTGAGTGTGATCATCCAATTCTAGGCAGGCCATCCCGAGTGCTCCTTGCGGGATAGATGCTTCTTTTAGTGGCCTTGATGGTGTGGTTCTTTCGGTGTCAAAGCTAGGCCAATGGGGTGATGGCAAAATCGTTGACGAGTGAGTAACGTAAAACCCAGCCTGTGGGCGTGCGGCTATCCAACCTTGCTTTTCAAGTTCCTCATAGCAACTGACTGCGGTTGAAACACTAATGCTGTGCTGTTTAGCAAATTGGCGCAACGACAACATACGAGCCCCGTTTTTTAGTCGGTTCTGCTGAATATCGTGTGACACTTTCGCTGCTAGCTGTTTGTACTTAAGCATAGTGGATTTAAATTGTACTGGTTAATTTTAGAAAATTGTATCTGTACTGATTTTGGAGAGCAAGAGATACTCATCAATAGGATAAGAATTACAGGAGAACGTGAGCAATGCAGGGGCGAGATATTTTATTGATCATTACCATCATGGTGATTTGGGGTGTCAATTTTGTCGCAATAAAAATGGGTGCCAGTGAGTTTGACCCATTTGTTATTACTGCGCTGCGTTTTTTCTTTGCCGCTTTCCCTTTGGTATTTTTTATTCAACGTCCTCAAGTGCCTAAACGATATTTTATCGCTTACGGCACAATATTTGGGACGGGGGTATGGGGAATGGCTGCCTGTTCCAATAGTTTCGGTTTGTCGGCGGGTATCACTTCAATATTGATGCAATTTGATGTGTTGACCAGCGTATTAGTGGGCGCATTAATTTATAAAGAAAAAATCACCAAGCAGATGGCAGTCGGTATGGTCATTGCTATGGTTGGGTTAACCGTTTCTATTGCCTATACCAACGGTAATATTACGCCAGTTGGACTTATCTTTATTTTTATTGCTTCATTGTGCTGGCCCCTAGCCAGTATTGTGATTCGTCAATCTGGTTCAACCACGCCATTTGCTTTTACTATTTGGGGAATGGTGTTTGCGCCTATTCCGTTGTTGATGTTGAGCCTGTTGATGAATGGCACCGAAGGTATCGTTACAACATTTAGCCACTGGAACAGTCATGCTTGGTTTTCGGTGCTGTTTCAAGCTTATCCCACTACCGTATTCGGCTACTGGGTGTGGAATAAAATGACGTTGAAATACCCAATGGCGCTGATTGCCCCAACAACACTAATGACCACTGTATTTGGATTAATTGGCGGATATGTCATTTATGATGAGCATTTAACCCAAGTTCAATGGGTGTCTTGTGCTCTATTTCTGGCTGGTATTGTTGTTGTCGTCTACCCAAGGAAAATCCGTAATACGGTCTCAGTGAGCCGATCTGTGTCGACAGAATCTTAATATGAAAAAGGCCAGCCACACGCGTATGTTAAGGCTGGCCTTTATCACTTTGGTCTATTAAGGTTGAGCTGCAAGGGTTTCTATCATGCGATAAACCGCGCTGATTTGGGGCGCTTTTTTATCAAAATAGTCAGAACCTGAATATCCCCAAAAATCCCAGCACCCTTTGGGATTGTAGGGTTCAACACTGGTTTCTCTTGGTGATACATGAAGCTGCGGATACAGCATGATAATGTTATTCGCGTTGGCATAGGCGTTGTACCCTGTACCGTTATAAAATTTATCGCCAATAACCGTCGCGCCTTGTTGGCAGCCATGAAATACCACATGCACGGCGCAAGATGTGCCCGTTTTACATTGCGGTGGAATGTACACATACCCAGTATCATCCATACCCGTCTTTTTTGCTTTGATGAATACCGATTGATTAAATGGAACGGCTTGTGGAAGGGGCGTTTGCGGCGTTTTATCTAAGTTTGGATAAATAGTTGCGAGTATGCGTTCGGCCTGAGAAAACCCACAATCATTGATAAATGGCGCTTTGCTGGTATTACATTTATTGGCTTGCTTGTTATTGACAATAAACGCGTGCCCAGCATTAACGGTTTTATCGTAGTTGATTTGTTTTTCCGATACCCCAAGTGCTTTATACAATTCAACCGCTTGATTCACGACAATGGTATTCACTGTAGAATCATTTTTGCCACTAAAAAAGTAGAAATGAGCCGATTCAAGACGTTGTAAGTCATCAATATCCCCATCTCTGGCTAGACCTTTTGTCACTCTAATAAGCTTTGATGTATTAGGCCCCATCTCTTTAAGTTGAGGTGCCATACAGGCCATAACAGCATTAGTTAAACCGGGCATCGGCCAAGATTGAGCACATAGGTATGGGCCACCAGCGACAATGCCGACTCCCGCCATAATTGATGAGTGTGAAAGATAGAGCTGACTTGCCATAAACCCGCCAGAGGATAAGCCAGACACTGATGTCTCATTGATATTGGCTCCAACTGAAGGAAGAGCGGGGGCGGCAGCATGTGCTGCCGCACTTATCCATGCGCAAGTCGTTAACGTGATAACAGACGTTTTAAGTGACGAAAAGATTCCCATATTAGCGGCTCATATTTTGTAACTTATTAATAAGTATATACCCAAGTTACGTTAATGAAGCTCTGAACCTTATCTCTTTAGGAGGTTTGGCTACAGAAGACTAATAATGGGAGCGGTGTATCATTAAGTCAATTTACAGCCAATTAGAATCGCTGCTTCACTTACCATGCTGTTTTCGATAAGCCGAGGGTGTGACTCCTGTAATCCGCGAAAACTCACGATTAAAGTTCGATTTAGTTTGAAATCCACTGCGCATAAAAATTTGCGTGATAGTCTCATCACTATCAACTAGTTCTTGCTTTGCATGGTCGATACGATACTCATTAATCAACTTGGAAATATTGCGCTGACAAATCTGGTTAATTGCTGTCGACAGCTGTTTGGCAGGAATTAGCAGCTTACGCGATAGTTTATTTAAGGTTAAATCAGGGTCGAGATACACAGATTTTTCGCTCATTAATGTTTCAAAAGCTAACACAATTTCTTTAGCCCGCTGTTCACTTAATGTTGCGTCTTCTTTGGGAAGTTTGGGTGCAGGACTGCGAGGAAGCTTGGTTAATTCATCCTGTACCGGTGTAGCAACACTTATCATGATAACCGCAACGCACAGCAGTGGTAACATGATTAAGTGACCGGTTGCCAAGATATACATTGCATCTTTTCCTTGGCGAAACCAAAAGTCTAACGACATCGAACAATCAATAAATGCAGAAAACAGTAACATCGCACCAGCAACTCTTGTTGCCTTTTTTACGCCATCCCACTGACCAAGAGAGACATTGTCTAATCGCTGTTCATTATGGCTAGTCACGATTAACGCTGCGCCATATCCGACATAAATAATAGTGATCAAAGCGTCCAAAGGGGCATGCCACCAATATTGTGTGAACAAGGCAATGATTACGACTGCTGGCCCACACAGATGGATATAGAATCTCATCAATTTTTGACCTGAGCCTTTCAGATAACAATACCAAGCGCAAACAGGGAGCAGTGATGCCATGATCGGCTGAACAATGCGAAATATTGCGAAGTCAAACGTCCAACGTAAACCAACCAAAGCTGTGGTTAATGAACAAAGTACAAGGAAAAAACACGGCACTTTAGCTTGCTCTGTTAGCCGAGTATAGAGCGTTATTGCCGCCAGTAAGAGCATAAGAGAAACCACAAATGGTACAGGAATCGCTAACATATTTATCCTTTTGAATATGCCATGTAGTGAGTAATCAACGGGTGTCAGCATACCTTTAATTGGGAATCGGAAGAAGATAAAAGCGGACTAAAACCGCTTTGACTACGTTCTAAAACCGGTTTGAGGACGTTTTAGAACCCAAACACAGCCATATTGTTCACATCAACTGACATAGAAGGTGTAAGGCAATGAACAGTTATTGGCAAGCGTGGCAGCGCTACTTCGACTTTAGAGGAAATTCGTCTCGAACCGATTTTTGGTGGTTTATGTTTTGGCATTTACTCATCACTTTAATATTGATTGTAATAGAAATATCGTTACAGCTTGAGTGGCCAGATGCGGTGTATGGCTTACTCAGTTTTGTTCCTATGATTGCTTATATTGCGAGACGTTTGCATGACTCAGGCCGTTCCGGTTGGTGGGGATATGTATTCTTTGTTCCGGCGATTGGCCCTATCTGGTTAATTATTTTGCTCGCGATGAAATCGACTACGTCGTTTTCAAGTAAGGAGTATGTATGATGCAATTTATAATCATGCTATTGATGATGCTTAGTCAGGTTCCTATCGCTTTGGCTAATCCAAGTGAGATGCAAAACCTAAAAGGCATAGTAAAGGCGAGCTCAATGGTGGAAGGCGAATTTTTTTGGATAAAAGGTAAAGTGGGTGAGGGGCGCTACTATTTTACCAATCCAGATGGGCAACAATGTTCAATCACTGTGGCTTTAGTCGTGGGTAGTAAGGCAGAAGCCTCGATTGGGATACATAGCGGCACTAACATCGTTATTGATGTATTGAATGAACAACTAAGTCAAGACATACAGCAAGGTCAGCCTATCACCAGTGAAGCATGGCAAATAGGCACTACTCAAAATATTGAGCACGCTGACGCTATCATAAAAACAGGTCTAAACCCGGAAGATGGCTTCATTATTAATTCTCGGCCTCGCTGGCGTTCGTGGTGGTTTGATAACGTGCCACAAAAGGTATGTCAAACTTATTCAAACCCATAAAAATGTAACCAAACGTATTTTTGGTGGTGGATAATAGGCGCGCAATGAACCAGCCTACATACAGGGTAGCTCTATGTGGCTAGCATTAATGGATATAAAGTGAGCCTATTTTCCTATTACCTGCGTAATTCCTGCTACATTTATCTATTGTGGTGAAACGATTAAGCCATAGTATTTCTGCGTCTTTGGGATCACAGAAATATTCAGCAGATTAGTGTGGTCTTGTGAGGGTTTCTGAATGTTCAGAAAGAAGAAAACTGAAACAACGCAGGTTAATAGCGTAGAAAAAATTGATAGTAGTGCGCTGGCATCGATGCGCCGATTTGTCGCGATGATAGAGTTTGATCCAACCGGTACAATTATTGAAGTTAATGATTTGTTTTTAGCCGCTGTTGGATATAGAAAAGAAGAATTGATCGGTCAAAGCCATAAAATATTTTGTACGCCAGAGTATACAAACAGTCCCGACTATAGGAAACACTGGCAAGACCTAGCCAATGGTAAAGAAAAATCGGGTAATTTTTTCCGCGTGCGTAAAGATGGCTCTCCTTTGATCATGGAAGCCACTTACTTCCCAATTACAGAAAATGGCAAAGTGACCCGTGTGATGAAAGTTGGTGCAGACATCACTGAAAAATTTAATTCTTATCAACGCACCATGGATATCTTTACCGCATTAAATAAAACGTATGCCGTGATTGAATTCGAGCCTGATGGGACGGTTACGTATGTTAATGATATTTTCTTAACGACGATGTCTTATCGCCGAGAACAAGTCGTTGGCAAGCATCATCGAATGTTTAGTTTTGATGACTTTTATCAGGACAACCCCAATTTTTGGCGTGATTTAGGGCAGGGAAAATCGAAGTCAGGTCGTTTTAAACGTAAATCCAGTTACGGTAATGAGGTGTGGCTTGAAGCAACTTATTGCCCAATTTTTGATGAGAAGGGCAAAGTTTACCGAGTGATTAAATTTGCGGTAGATATTACAAGTCATATTCAACGAGGTGAATCTTTACGTCAAGCAACGCATATTGCTCAAGATACATCGGTTGAAACCGCGAAAGTGGCCGAAGAAGGCAAACATGGTTTACGGACATGTGTCACGCTGTCAGACAAAATGAATGACAATGTTCAATCATCAATTGAAAAGTTAAATCAGTTAGTGACGCTTTCTGCAGATGTCTCCAATATCGTGAAAACGATTACGTCGATCGCAGAGCAGACTAACTTATTGGCACTGAACGCGGCAATTGAAGCGGCACGTGCCGGTGAGCACGGACGAGGATTCGCCGTGGTTGCAGATGAAGTGCGGCAATTAGCAACGCGTACTTCATCGTCGACAGATGAAATTAACCGAGTGGTGCAAAAGAACTTAACGTTAACTAATGATGTGGTTGAAACGATTCAAAGTGTGTCGAGTGTGTCATCCGAAACCAATGAACGTATTGAAGAAGTTTCATTGTTAATGGATAAAATTCACGAAGGAGCCGACCAAGTGTCTCAAGCGATTGAAGGCTTAGACTTGGGTCAATAAAGCCGACATTATGAATGGTAACGGCTTATAACTTTGACGTGTTTCCATAACGTTGCAGATGTCTGTGACGTGGTTTGAAAGGCCTGATTTCGATATTCAATCGGAGTTAGGTTTTTTCGTTGCGCTACCAAGTGCTAAGCAAGGGACATGCTATGGCAGCGGTTGAGGTATGCAATAGGTTACATCGAAATTATGGATTGCTCTCTGGATAAATAGCCAACACGTTCCACATCGCTTTGTTTGCTAGTTTGGTGAGTAGAAATAGCGTTGATGCTGAATAAGAACCATCGGGTTTATAGTTAGCGGTTAATAATAAGACATCTTCAATGTTGTCTTTATTGAAATCTGCTTTGGCGATAATCGATATGTCTTGTACTGCACCGTTAATATCAAAGATTCTAGCTTCGCCTTTTCTAGGAAAAGAAATTGATTTTATTTTTACGAAATCAGAATACTGGCTTTCTTCATTTTTATCTAAGGGCTTAGCTTGCTCGTTAGATATAACAAGCGCCGTCACCGCAGGAAAGTTTTTGATGTTATTTAAGTTTAAATGAAATCTTTTTAAGTACGACTTTCTAGCATTTTCAGAGTCACTGACGATTAAATTGATCGCCTTGCATTGAGTGTATATTGTTCGATATGAGTTTTTTTGCTCTAAATTTGACGTTTGGTATCCACTTTCAAAGGATTTTATCAGTGTTGGGCAGCTATCAATGAACAGTTGTTCATTGTTATCAATACGGACTGTAAACCCTTTACCTTTATCCCATTTCCCTTTAGCTTGATAGGATAAATTATATGCATAGTTCTTACTTGAAAAATATTGATTTATATTCAAATATTTATATATATGCTATTAAGTTCAGATGAATGTGCGAGATTAAAAACCGAAAATATAGTTGATGCAATGGTTATGAATACACTCGTTTTTCTCACAATGAACTTCCTTTTACAACATCCTTAATAAGGAATACAACATTATTGTTCTAATACACAATAAATAACATATATTTATGTCAAATTGCCAATAAAAATTCTTCTGATATATGCATAAGTCACTGCAAAATTCAGCTTCAGAGTGAATATAGCCTCTATTACATAAAGGGCTGATTTGACGATAGAGTTATTATTCATGTTCACTCTGTTGCATTATATATCGATGGAGGAGTTTCCAAGGTATATGGCACAGATAATGATCTTCTGGATGATGAGTAAGGTGGTGTTGATGTTCATCATCACTAGGCACAAAGTTAGTTAATGGTAAAACTTCAATAGCGATCTTATCTGCATCGTCACGCAGACCAATATAATTTTGAGCGCTCTGCAAATGTTGATCGTTTGTACTATAAATACCCGTGCGATATTTTAAGCCTACATCTTCTCCTTGTTGATTGACGCTGTAGGGATCGATGATTTCGAATAGGTGGTCAATCAGTTGTTCGACAGTTACCATCTGAGAATCAAATTCAATCCGTACACATTCAGCATAACCATCATAGGGGCTTTGAGTGGTATTGGCCGTCCCGTTTGCTCGCCCAGCTTCTGTTTTGATTACTCCCGGTACATATTTAATAAATTCTTGCACACCCCATAGGCAGCCACCGGCTAGGACAATTTCTTCCATCATATTCATTCATTGTTAACTCTTATTTGGAGGATATCAGGCTTGGCGATAAAACTTAATAATATACCCAAGTAACCTCAAGATGCTGTTTCAGCGAGAATGTATTCGCTCTTAGGCAAGGCACTGATTTGAAGACATAGTCATTCTACGTTAAAAATCTGTAACACAGCCTAGGAGCGAATAAAACTCGCCCTTTGGGAGCTCATCAACAAACCTATTTCTGTGCTCAATCACGTTAAAAGGGAATGACCATTCCTGCCGTGATTGAGCTTGACCTAGGCTCGTTGATGAAGCTCTGAATCCTGCATCTTGAGGTCATTTGGGTATATACCCACGCTTATAACGTTAGGCTCAGAGGTGAATAATTCAGCATTTTATTGCGCTAGGACAAATTTTAGCCACTCATGGGCATGTTAGATTGAAACTAAGTTGTGCGTTATAGCATACAAATAGTATTCAACAGCGGATGTTGTCGCGCTTTTTATGTGGTGTTGATACGACAACACGAGTGAAAGGGCAGACAAGCAGGGAGAAATGGTCATGTCAGTCAATGAACGAATCGAACGCTTAAGACAGAATTATGTTAATTCGAAACCTTCCATTTGTTACGAGCGTGCTCGTATTTACACCGAATCACATAAACGTACCGAAGGTCAGCCTGTCATTTTGCGCCGTGCACAGGCATTTTATGATTTTTGTGATCAATTTAATATTCAGATCTTTGCTGATGAATTAGTGGTCGGCACAGCGGGCAAATTTCGTCGTACTGGGATTTTGACACCAGAATTTTCTTGGCAATGGGTCGATAAGGAAATGGACAACTTCGATAAACGTCCGCAAGACCCTTATCAGATGACGGATGAACAGCGTGATTTTGTCCGAGCGAATGTGTTTCCTTATTGGAAAGGACAATCGTTAGAAGAGCATTTTTTGGCAGCACTGCCCAAGAGTACCGCACAAATTGTGGTCGATACTGGCATCGTCGATAACGATTCAAAATGGCGTCAAGCGGTGGGAGAAATTACGCCGGACTATCAAGACGTGTTGTTTAAATACGGCTTTAAAGGCGTGATTGAAAAGCTGGAAACTAAGATGGCAAGTTTGGATTATGCCAATAGTGTCGATATTGAAAAAATCCAAACTTGCCAAGCGAGTATTTTAACGTCGCAAGGGATTATCCGTTTCGCGCAGCGCTATGCTGCACTAGCTGAAAGCTTGGCGGAACAAGAAACCAATCTGGCTCGACAAACTGAATTGCGCACCATTGCCAAAGTGTGTGCCCGCGTGCCTAAGTTGCCACCACAATCTTTTCACGAAGCGATTCAGTTTGTTTGGTTTACTCAATTAGGCGGAATCATTTCAGAAAATCCGCTGGCGCTTAACCCTGGCCGATTCGACCAATATATGTATCCATATTACCAACATGATATGGAAAACGGCATTCTCACTAAAGATGATGCAAGAGAGCTTATTCAGGCGTTATGGCTTAAATTCTCTGAATGGGTGTGGACGATCTCGGCCAATACCGCGGGCTATTTTGCAGGTTACAACCAATTCCAAAACCTCACCGTGGGCGGAAAAAATCGTGATGGATCTGATGCGACCAACGAACTGACTTATCTGTGCTTAGAAGCAACCGATGCGGTGAAAACTCACCAACCGGGGTTGAGTGTGCGCGTACATGCAGATTGTCCGCCGGAATTTATGCAAGCCGTCACCGATTTAGTTAGTACCGGTACAGGATTCCCTGCAATTCATAATGACCAAGCAGGCACGCAAATGTTGTTGCAAGCGGGTTATGATGCGGAAGATGCTCGTGATTGGAGCAACTGCGGCTGTGTCGTACCGCATTTTCGCAAAACTGGTCAATGGACGTCTGCGGTGAATGTGAACTTTGCGGCTGCGATGGAATACGCACTCAATAATGGTAAAAGTCGTTTAACTGGCGAGCATATGGGTGACGACGTAGTCAGCGAGTTTACGAGTTATCAATCTGTAGAAGACGCTACGTTGTCACAAATTGGCCATCTGATTCGTCACTCGGTCATTTCCACATTGGTGGCGCAGCGACTGCATGAAGAGATGGTACCACGCCCATTCCTGTCGGCTTGTATTGAAGATTGTATTGAGACCGCAACCGATCTTTCCAAAGGCGGAGCAAAATACAATATCGGACCAGTATTAACTGGGATCGGCTTGGCGATTGTCGCTAACTCACTGGCGGTGATTAAGAAGCTAGTGTTTGAAGATAAAGTCACCACAATGGCAGAGCTTAATAAAGCGTTAGATTCCAACTGGGAAGGCTTTGAAGCACTGCGAGCCAAGGCGTTGGATGTGCCAAAATACGGTAATGATGACGATTATGTGGATGGTATCGCGCGCACTATTGCTAACTATTATTACCGCACCACCCGTGAATACCACGATATTTTTGGCTCGCGTTTTAACAGTGCCTTTATGGGGATTTCTAACTACATCCCAACCGGTCGTGTTGTGGGGGCTACGCCATGCGGACGTCTGGCTCGCCAGCCGATTACAGAAGGGGTTTCTCCATTTGCCGGCAGTGATGTGTGCAGCCCACTCGCCGCCATGCGATCAAGCGCGAAGATGAATCACGATGTGCACACTGGTGGCACGTTGCTGAACTTACGTTTAAGCGAAGATGTGGTAAAAACAGCCAAAGGACGCCGCGATTTAGGCAATATTATTCGTGCTTATTTCTCATTGGGTGCTTTCCATGTGCAGTTCAATACGCTTTCTACCGAGACACTGCGTAAAGCACAAAAAGATCCGGATCAATACCGAGATCTCTTAGTTCGGGTGGCGGGATATAGCACTCAGTTTGTGAACCTGTCGCCTGAGATGCAAGAGGCGATTATTGCCCGTTCGGCTCATGGAAGCTGTTGTTAATGAGAGGTACCTCTACTGAGGCAATATCATCGCCACAAGGGATAGTCCTGCAAATGCAGGATTATTCCATCCATGACGGTGATGGGGTCCGTACCACCATTTTCTTAGCGGGTTGCGCACTGCGTTGTCAGTGGTGTGCTAACCCTGAAACATGGACTGCTAAGCCAAAACTGGCGTATTACCCACACAAATGCAAAGATTGCCAAACCTGCGTTGGGCAATGTCCTCAAAAGCTTGATCCAAGGGCAGTGCAGCAAAGCACTAAAACCTGTGATCACTGCGGTTTGTGCGTTAAAGCCTGCCCCTCAAGAGCGCTTTCTCTGGCATGTACGCCAGCATCGGTCGATGAGGTGGTGGAGAAAATCAAACGCGATGAACTCTTTTTTCGCTATACCGAAGGTGGCGTAACGTTTTCTGGAGGAGAACCGTTTCTGCAGCCTGATTTTATTCGTGCTGTTATCGAGAAATGTGAACCACTAGGAATCAGTTTTTGGGCAGAAACTTGCGGCCATTTTAATTGGCGCAGTGCTGCTGACTTATTTGTTCATTTTGAACATTTGTTCTTTGATCTCAAAGTGATGGACTCTGCCAAACATAAGGAGGTCACTGGGCTTGGCAACGAACAAATATTAAAGAACGCAAAACGCATTTACGATCTCGGTGTACCCATGACGATTCGTATTCCGTTTATTCCAGAAGTGAATGGCGACGAAGCCAACTTGCGTGCCACCGCTGAATTTATGCAACACAATCTAGCGGGTTGTGCCATCGAACTCTTGCCTTATCACGAACTCGGCAAAGCCAAATATACCGCGTTTAAAATGCTGGATGAATTCCATTCTTATACGGTACCAAGTAGCGCAATACTGAAATGGGCATATGGCATTTTTAGTTTCTATGGCATAGGTGAGCGTTGATCTTCAATCTGTGATGGTTGCAGTTTGACCAACTCACTCTCTAGCCAAGTGGCAAATTCTTGTTCGAGTGGATTGCAGCTGTGATGCTGGCTGATCAGAACATAACGATGCCCAGAATCAATAAAACCAAACGGCGCAATCAGACGACCACTTTTGATATCATCGATAACTAAAGGGTAGGAACCGATGGCAACACCTAAGCCATCGGATGCTGCTTGCAAGCAAAAGTAAAAGTGCTCAAATGACTTCTCATTTGTTTCCGACAGGTAAGTATCTGTCGCGGTGAGCCAATCAGCCCAAGCGGTAGGGCGTGTATTGGAATGGAGTAAGGTGCAAGTACTTAAATCATCTTTAATTTTGCTCCAATACTCTGGTGAGGTGACGGGACCAACATATTCAGGGGTTAAAGAGTGCGCGGTATAATCTGGGTTGATCTCAAAGTCATCACGGCGAATGGCTAAGGATATATCATCGTCGTTAAGTGTCACTGGACCGCCAGCGGTCGAAAGACGTACATCAATGCCGGTTTGTTGATAAAAGCTTGCCAATCTTGGCATCAGCCAACGCATGGTTAACGTTGGTTCGCAGGATACGCTTAAATGAGCGTGATCCTTTTTCATTAAGGTATTTACTCCGTTACTCAGCGCACTGAATGCTTGGTTGGTGTATTGCTTGAGCAGCTTACCTTCAGTAGTCAGTAACATGTTCCTGCCTTTTTTATAAAACAATACTTGAGAGAGGTACTGTTCCAGCAATTTGATCTGCTTACTGACCGCGCCATGTGTTATGTGCAGTTTCTCAGCAGCATCACTATAACTGGATGAATCGGCAGTAATGTGAAATACATAAAAGGCTTTTAAATGTCTCATTCGTGAATTTTTCTCACAGTTAATGTCTGTTCTTTTCGATTATAACTAACTAAAAAATCGTTACAATTCCTTTAAATTGTTTAAAGGAATTGTGAATTTATGGAATGGTTAAGTTTTATTGTATTCGGACTTTTGATTGTGGTGAGTCCCGGTGCTGACTTTGTATTGGTATTTAAAACCAGTGCGCTGCAGGGTAGAAAAGCGGGCGTGTTAACCGCGCTTGGGATCGGCTTAGGTGTATGTGTTCATGTGACTTATTCTGTTATCGGAATCAGCCAGTTAGTGCAACATAATGTGTGGTTATTTAATTTAATCAAATATCTCGGAGCCGGTTATTTGGTGTACTTAGGTGTGAAGGGGCTATTTCAGTCTAAGTTTCATTTAGCTGTTCCTAGCAAAGGGGATTTGCACTCTAATACATCAAAAGCGCGCACTGCTATCCTGCAAGGATTCTTGTGTAATTTACTTAATCCCAAAACCATGCTGTTTTTTCTTAGTGTGTTTAGTCAATTGATCGCGAATCAACCGAATGGAGAGACTGTTTACGTGATTGTTTATGGTGTTTATATCGCTCTGCTGCATTCACTATGGTTTGCCGCTGTTGCTTATTGGTTAACATCAGCGACCGTTTCTACTTGGATGACGCGTTTCGGGCATCGAATTAATCAATTGTGCAGTGCAGGGCTTATCTCGTTTGGCGTATTGTTAACGCTCAACCGCTAGTATTAGGTTTGTTCGTTGGTTTGATAGTTTTTTTGTTTTGCTTTTTTCAGCATTAATGTCAGTCCTGACGCGACAATCATTAAACCACCGATTAAAGTCGCTGATGTCGGGATCTCGTCAAACCACCAATAACCCACTAAACACGCAAAAACAATTTGAAAGTAAAACAGCGGTGCAAGATAGCTCGCTTCTGCAACTTGCATCGCTTTGATTAAACAAAATTGTGAAATGATGGTAACGGTTGGCACTGCGAGAAGGTAGGGCCAATCTTGCCACTCTGGCATTTTCCACCATTCTGGATTAATACCAAGCAGTAATGTTGATACTAATCCTAAGATACTAAATGTATTAATAAAAATGGAAATAAATTGTACATTACCATTAATCATTTTGGTCGCTAAGTTATAACTCGTTGCTGCAAATACGATAAGCAGTGGCAATAAATACATCAAGTCAAAGGTTGTCGATAACCCAGGTTGCAGTATCACCATCACCCCACTAAAACTAAGCACAGTTGAAATGATGCGTCGTGAAGAAATGGCTTCTTTAAAAAATACAATGCCAGCAATCATGTACGCAACTGGGCCAAGTTGAGCGATCATAATGTAAGTGTTTAATGGAATGACTTTTAATGCGATGACAGAGGCGAGTGCACAAAACAAAAACAGCGCAGATCGAACAATCAGCCAGCGTTCAGTAGCTTTTATCGCGATAACAAACTCTTTGCGCAGAAAGACGATCATCAGCACAGCGGGAATTGCAAACCGAAACCACAAGATTTCCATCGGATGGTAATCGTGCTGCATTAGGTATTTGTCTGAGCTGTCTTTGATAGTAAGTGTGAAGGTGGCAAGCAATACAAGTAATGCGCCGAGTGTATTATTATGTTTTGTATTCACAGATAATTGAATTTTGTTCGTATAAAGTTGAATTATGTTATCAGCTATTTCACGGATATTCATGCGTGAAGCTGAGCGGCTTTTTGTCGTTTTTAGCGGTTATGTGACGTCAGTCATACATCTTCTTATCCAGTGAATATCTATCTTAACTCGCAAAATTCGAGGCAGTGGACAAATATTTGACCACATAGTGAGGAAATTCGTGGATTTATGCAGCAAAAATGACCTCTTGTGCCAAAATTAACCTATCTTATTAATCAGGTATATGAAGAGTTCGGATTAGGATTGGCTCGGTAAACTGAATGATGATTAAACCCTCTGATTATTCTGCGGTGTATAAAGAAGCGCTGGCGCAATTAAAAACGGCCAGTGTGGAGCAATTGCCCGAACTACAGTCTTTGATTAAGGTCACTGCTGATACCTTCAATTGCCCAATGGCAACGTTATCTCTATGTGATGACCATGCTAATAATCCTACCCAAATTTTTATTTCCTCAGTCGGTATTGAAGAAAAGGGCATTGATAGCCCCAATTCGTTTGGTCGTTATATTGTTAACAACAAACAGCGCCTAGTGGTACAAGATGCCGTCAAAGACCCTCGCTTTAAAGATAATCCTTATGTGCAAAAAGAAATGATTCGGTCTTGTGCTGGCTTTCCTATTTGCATTGACCCGGAGGTGGTCGTCGGCTCTCTAAATGTGTTTGATAATCAAATCCGCGCGTTTGATGATAATGATATCGAACAACTAGGCCGCTTAGCTCAAATTGTTGAAGGGTTACTTCGCTCAAATCTTAATTACCTTCAAGCTAAGATTGCTTTTGAGGAAGTGGAATTTCAGCGTGTTTTGCTGGCGAGAAAAGAAGAGTTATTTAACGAGCTAGAAAAGGTGTCCGGTGTTGGTGGTTGGGAATACGACATGGAAAGCGATGAGCTGGTATGGACAAAGCAAACTCGCGAAATCGTCGGGGTTGAAGCGGATTTTGAACCGACACTCACCAGTGGTTTTGATTATTTTGCACCGGAGGCTCGTGACATTATTGAAGAAACGGTAAACCGAGCAATGGTCACTGATGGTAAGTGGTCAAGTGAACTGCCGTTTATTAATGCAAAAGGTAGACACATGTGGGTGAGAACCACAGGGCAAGGTATCTATAAACAAGGAAAAATGTGTCGTTTGATTGGCTCTTTTCAAGATGTGTCAGAGCGTAAGTTTATCGAACAGAAGATGAATGAAAACGAGCGGTTGATGCAATCACAAAATAGTGAGTTATCGGCCATTGTGGCCAATATTCCTAATGGGGTAGCGGTTTATGATGCACGTGGTTTGCTCAAGTATTGGAACGAACAACATATTAAAGTTTATCGTAAAGAGTCTTCTCAAATGAAAGTCAGAAACTCATTTCGAGAGTTTCTACGCACTCGTTACGAACGACAAGAAACGGCAGATAGTCCTGATGAACTAATGGAAAGAATGTACGACGCTTTTGATGCCAGTGAAACACTGCGCACCATCTATTACTTAAAATCGGGTGAAATCGTTGAAGCATTGTATAGCCAGTTGCCAGACCGAGGATGGATTATCACATCGGAAGATATTACGGCTCAGGAGCGCAGCCGAGAAGAAATCGAATATGCCGCACACCATGACATTTTAACGGGTTTAGCAAACCGTACCCGTTTTAATCATTATGGCGATACACTGATGTCAGCAAAAGAGTCGGATGAGTGCCAACATCTGTTGATGTTAATTGATTTAGACCTGTTCAAGGAAGTGAACGATACCTACGGCCATTCCGCTGGTGACGATGTACTCAAAGAAGTCGCAAAACGGCTATTTAATGAGGTCGAGAGTGACGATTTAGCCTGCCGGTTTGGGGGAGATGAATTTGCCATAATCTTGAGTGGGCAAAACGAGATTATTAAACGTGCTGAAAGTGTAGCGAAGAATATTGTCAAGGCGATTGCTCAGCCATTTTATGTGGCGGAGCACGAACTTACGATTGGTATTAGCATCGGCATGTGCGTGATTGCCAGCCAAGACAGTAAGTTAAATGAAGCTCTAAAACACGCCGATATTGCTTTGTATGCAGTAAAAAATGCCGGTCGTAATGGTTATCGCTTTTATGACCCATCTATGGTTGATGATAGACGAGAAAAATAACCCATAACGAATACCGTTATGGGCCTTTGTGACTAAAAAAGAGGTCGTTTTATTTAATGTGGCATTAACGTATCGATATCTTTTTGTGTCGGTGCTTGGAAATTATATTTCTTCAATAACGCGGCATATTCAGGTGTTTGTTTGAATTTTTCCAATCCATTTTCTAACGCTGTACGGACTTCGTCATTGCCTTTCTTCACACCAAATCCATTTAATACTGGGTAAAGCAGGCTATCCGATGAAATTGCCACACGATTACCTAGTTTTTGTACCACACCTCTAGCGACTGCAGCATCAGTAATTTGCGCCTCTACTGCGCCAGATAACATGGCTTGAGTGGTTTGTGGATCGGTTGGGTATTCACTGATGGAGATAGGTTTTAGACCGTTTGCGACACAGTGCTCTTTGGACAGTTTCTGAATTTGCTGCAGCCAAGATGTGCCAGCCATAGAGCCGATTTTATGACCACAAAAATCTTCAGGAACTTTCGGTTGATAAGCGCTGCCTTTGATCGATAAGATCGATTCGCCACTTTTCAAATAGGGGATCATATCAATCACTTTCATACGATCTTTGGTGATGTACATCGATGAGTTAGTAATGTCAAAACGATTTCCGCGCAACCCTGGGATAAGGTTTGCCCAGCGCGTGTCCACCGTCACGGCGGTTTTGCCCATGACTTTAGCCAGTCCATCTAAGAATTCGATGTCGAATCCAGCTGGAACATTGTCTTTCATATATTCATAAGGGAAGAAAGTAACATCTGAACCCGCAATGATTTTATCCTGCTGCTTGAATGCAAATGCGCTGGTGGCTGTTAAAGACAACAAGACCGAAAGGCTGCTTGTTGCGATGATCTTGGTGAATTTACGTGTCTTAAGGGATGTGACGTTCATAATGATTCCTTTCATTAGCGTGTGATCTACAGTACAGGGTTATTCAAATGGTATAAAAATGGCACCATTAATCCATAAATGAAGGATCAATGGTCGCCATCAGTTGTTTCATTTCTTCAAAATGTTGTTTAGAAAAGTCAGTGATTTTTTCCCAATCTTGAGCGGTCTTTTCTGCGACTTCATCGGATAATACTTTTAGAGGTTGCCCGGTAGATCTGGCGGCAACTAAGATTTGGCATGCGCGCTCAAGCGTCCAAATGTCATCGAACGCAACACCAATATCATTACCTGCGACCATCACGCCATGATTACCCATCAGCAAGCGAGTGTTATCTTTCAATAGCCCAGCTAAACGCGCGCCTTCTTCAGTGGTATCAGCCATACCGCCATACATGGTATCAACAGATATGCGGTTAAAATAACGCGCCGTATTTTGATCGATCGGGGTAATAGTTGGATTCTCAAGCGCTGAGATAGCTGTGGTATATACCGGATGAAGGTGAAGGACAACACGAACATCAGGCAATAAACGATGAATTTGACCATGAATCGACATTGCAGTCGGGTCAACATCATTACGTGAGGCATTATTGGGGTCGTCGGCATTGAGTAGCAATAGATCGCTGGCTTTAATACGTGAAAAGTGCATCCATTTAGGATTAAGCAAAAATTGCTTACCATCCGGTGACACTGCAGCACTAAAATGGTTAGCAACTGCTTCGTGCATTCCTAAGTGAGCGATGATGCGAAAGGTCGCCGCAAGATCAATGCGTGTCTGTTCTTCTAGCGTTAGTGACATAGTTTGCTTCCTTTAAAAATGCTCAGCCTAACAATAAGGCTGAGCAATCAGTGCAGTAGTTACTGTTTTGGCATGAGTTGTTTAATGTCTTCTGCCGATGGAGATTGAGCATTGTATTTGGCAAATAACGCCTTGTACTCAGGTGTCTGACTGAACTTTTTGATACCCGCCGTGAGCGCTTCACGGACGTCATCATTGCCTTTTTTCACACCAATGCCGTTAAGAACCGGATAGAGTAATTTCTCGGAGCTAATGACGACACGAGACCCAAGTTTTTTCACCACACCCTGAGCAACGGCGGCATCAGTTATTTGCGCTTCTACCGCATGTGACAACATCGCTTGAGTTGCTTGAGGGTCAGTTGGATATTCGCTGATACTGATAGGTTTTAAACCTTTTGCTTCACAGTAATTGACGGAAAGATCTTTCATCTGTTTCAGCCAAGCGGTACCCGCTTGAGAACCGATTTTATGGCCACAAAAGTCTTCCGCTACTTTAGGCTGGTAATCTGTCCCTTTAATTGACAAAATTGACTCACCTGTTTTTAGATAAGGAATCATGTCGATGACTTTGAGTCTATCTGGCGTGATGTACATGGCTGAGTTGAGAATATCAAACCGACCACCTCTCAAACCCGGAATGAGATTGGCCCATCGAGTATCAACTTCAACTGCGGTTCTTCCCATCGTTTTAGCAAGACCATCAATAAACTCGATATCAAAACCAGCTGGTTTACCTTTATCCATATACTCATAGGGATAAAAAGTAATATCTGATCCTGCAATGAGCTTGTCTGGCGTTTTGAATGCCAACGCATTCATGGAAGTCATAGCCAGAACAGAGCACACTCCACCCATCATTGTTCGGCGCACGACAGTGGTTAATGTATTAGACACAAACGACATAATTATTCCTTTAATGGCAAATTAAGCTGAAACGGCATCAGTTCCTGCTTGTTGTACAAAAAACGATGCACCTTTAGGCTTTTGAGGTAGGCGAAGTTCGTTTTCAGTACAACGGATTTTGCCACTTGAAGAGCCTGCGACGAGAGTGCCTGCATGTTGACTTGGTAATGGGTTTTCACATAGTGGTAACGCATCTTCTGCAGCGTATACACAGATGTAAAGGGTGCGAGGATCGTCGGTGTTATTTGGGCTTGATGCATGTAGTAAACGAGTATGCATAAAGCAGACACTACCTGATACGCCGGCGCATGAAATTGGATTCTGACAATGCTCTTTTTCTACATCGTCACTGATCACGCCCGTAAATTGATCATCATTCCAGTGGGAGAATAGCGGCCCTTTATGACTACCTGGAATCACTTGCAATGGTCCATTTTCAGCTGTGACGTCGCTGATCATGATCAGACAAGTAACTAAGTCATCATTACTGTGTGGCGTAAAAGGAAAATCCTGATGCCATTTTACTTCTGTTGCAGTATGCGGCAGCTTAGAGTTAATTTTGCTGTGATGTAAGCGCGCACCTTGGCTGCCGACCAACTGGCCTGCGATTTTTGCTACTTTAGACGTTAACGCCATATTTCGATAAGCATCCGAAATATCTGTTGGTGAAGTAACACGACGTAGTGATGGGTGCTCTGCGCTGTGATCGCTTTCAATATCGAAACGTGCACGACCATCAAGTGTTTCTCCCCATGGTTGTTCATGTTGGCGACTATCTTGCACCCATTGATCAAAATCTTGTTGTAAAGAAGCGATTTCTTCTGGGGTTAGAACATTTTCTACAACCAAAAATCCGTTTTTTTGATACTGTTCAACTTGTGATTGCTCGATCATAAATCCTCCTTGAGCTTGGTTTAAGCAAGAGAAACATCTTTCAGGAATGTTTCTACACGCGGGTTGTGCCCTTGGCGTAAGACTTCTGGACTGTCATCACACACGACACGACCTTGTTCCATAAATACGATTCTGTCTGAGACTTTAAATGCGAAGTTCATTTCATGAGTCACAATGACCATTGTGATTCCTTCGCTGGCTAAATCTTCGATAACCTGTAGGACTTCATTGACTTTTTCTGGATCAAGCGCCGAGGTTGGCTCATCAAATAGCATAATTTGCGGACGCATCATCAATGCGCGGGCAATCGCCACTCGTTGCTGTTGACCACCAGATAATTGATGTGGGTATTTCCAGGCATGTTCTAACATGCCAACCTTATCAAGCAGTTGGTAGGCTTGTAGCTCTAGGTCTTCTTTACTGCCCATTTTATGGTAGCGCGGTGCTAGCATAAGGTTATCGAGCACTTTCATATGCGGGAAAAGATTAAAACTTTGGAAAACCATCCCGATTTTGGTTCGATGTTCGCTGTATTCCACAAAGCGAGATTTGTTATTGCCAAAATGATGGTATTTCAAATACGGGTTACCATTGAGGTGAATTTCCCCACGGTCTAGTTGCTCTAATCCATTCATTAAGCGAATTAACGTTGTTTTACCTGAGCCGGATGGCCCAATAACAGACGCAACTTGGCCTTGTTGAATGCTTAAATCCACGGCTCGTAGTACTTCCACATCATTATATGATTTATGCAGTTTTGTTGCTTGGAGCGCTGGTGCATCTATTTGCTCTGTTGGTGAGAATTTAGGTGTTGGGGCACTCTTCACCTTTTGAATGAGCGCTTCTGGTAATGTGTGATCTTTTTGACCTTTTGTTACATCCAAAAAGTCTTCTAGTCTGTTTAGTAAAAAGTCGAACACGGTGACAATGAGGACGTAATAAACCGCAACGGCTGCCATTGTCTCTAACACCAAGAAGTTCTGTGTATAAAGGCGTTGACCCACCATCAAAATTTCAGTTAATGAAATCACGGACACCAGCGATGTTAATTTTACGATGGCGATGTATTCATTTGCGAGAGCGGGCAGGGCAACCCTTAATGCTTGAGGGATAATCACCAACCATTGAATACCGGAATATTTTATACCCAGAGCTTTTGCTGCTTCACCTTGCCCTTTAGGAATCGAGAGTAAACCACCACGATGAATTTCAGCCACATAAGCACTTTCGCTCAAAACCATCGCGATTAAACCCGCCCAAAATGGATTGGTAAGTAGGCCGCTTGTGGCCGGGAGGGCCTGAGGTAAGTTGTAGACAAATATGAGCAAAACGAGCAAAGGTAAACTGCGGAATAGCCAAATGTAAAACTTAGCTGGTCCTCTTAATATGCCTAACTTAGACTGTTTACCTAAGGCCAAAACAAAGCCAACAATAATGCTCAATACCCAGCTAAGGATACTGAGTTTCACCACGGTCCAACTGGCTAACCAAAAGTCAGATAAGTGAAATAAGCTGAATAAGTAGTCCCAATCAAATGACATAAAATCGTCACCATTCCTTGTAATTCTAGCGATAGCTTGTTTTAGATCAAAACATCGCAACTCCAAATATGTACCAGCACTATGACCTCGGCAGTGGATAAAGCGCAATTATAATTTTTGTCGTTTCTAGTTTAAAAAAAACTATGTTTAATGATTTTGGCTATTTAATGTTGAATATTGGGTTGGTTACTTCAAATCTAGTGCGAGTGCTTCTATTTGGTGCAGGTGGATGTTACGAAGGATTAATTAATTATCATCAACGTGTTGCATTAATTGGGCAAAACTATCGTTTTATAGTCCTTTTAAAACATAAGGTTAACGTTTTTAAATAAGTGTTAAATTTCGAGTGGCATGTCAATTGCTGACTAAAGATGGAGTTAAAGTCGTAAAGCAGGTGAACGATGAGAAATTTTACCCTTAAGCAGTTACATTATTTTGCAACCGTCGTTGAAACGGAAAGTATCGCTGAAGCATCAAGAAAGTTACACATAGCTCAGCCATCTATTTCAATTGCCATCAAGAATTTAGAAGACACATTTGGACAGCAGTTGCTCATACGCCATCACGCACAGGGCGTTTCTCTGACTCCAGGGGGGCGGCGCTTCTATATTAAAGCGCAGGAGTTGCTGCGTTTATCTTATGAGTTTCAGCAAAACTCTTTAGCAGACAGTGATATAACAAGTGGTAAAATAACGATCGGTTGCTTTGAATCTGTGGCGCCTTTATATATCCCTAAACTTATAGCGGGGTTTAAAAATGTCTATCCGGAAATCGATGTTCAGTTAAATGATGGCGAACAACATGAAATAATGAGTGGCCTGCATCGAGGGCAGTTTGATTTAGCACTCTTGTATGATTTAGAGCTGGATAATTCGATTAAGAAAGATGTTTTAAATGCGCCAGATAAACCATATGCACTGCTGCCTAAATATCACCCATTAGCGATGAAATCCTCAGTAACATTAGCGGAATTAAGCCGTGAGCCTATGGTGTTACTCGATGTTATTCCAAGTAAAAACTATTTTTTGAATATTTTTGCTGAGAAAGGGTTACACCCTAAAGTTGCCTATTCATCGCCTTCAATCGAGATGGTGCGCTGTATGGTTGGGCAGGGGCTAGGTTTCTCCGTGTTAGTTACTAAGCCTAAATCTAATATGACCTACGATGGCAAAGAAGTCGCCTATGTTGAAATTGATGACGAGATGGAAGACTCGACCTTAATCATGGCGCATTTGAAAATTAATGAACCTACTGTTCCAGCTCGTTTATTTATGGATTATTGCCGCGATTATAATTTCAATAATGAAATGTCATTAAAGCAGGTAGTATAATTTTTATTATGGTTAATGACCGTTAATATTTTTTTTCTATCCAATAGGA
>NZ_WEKT01000062.1:0-27023 GCF_009874545.1 Vibrio eleionomae
TAGTGATTTAGCTTTGCCATTTAATGCAACGTGGGGTGTTGCAATTTTTAGTGTTATATCATTCTATTTATCGCTAAAGTGCCTAATAAAAAAATGTGAGTATAAAAACAATATTAAACTGTTCTATATTTCTTTATTTTTAGGTTCCATTGTTGGATTGGGCATTAATTATTCTAATTATTTTTTTATAATTAAACCTAAGAATATGGTTGAGTGCCCTAAAAAACTAGGTTATAAAAAAAATTTAATGCACGAGTATGTCATTGATGTCTCTCAGTGCGAAAAGTTTTAAAGTATAATTCTCTTTAATTTAGGATGGATTATGTAGACGAACTTAACGGTTATACAAAAGATTTTACAGCTGCTGTAGAGGAATTTTTTGAATGATTTTCTTACGGTTATTTATCTCTGTCTTAGTGATATTGGGGAGTGGTTTTCTCAGTTTGGATATAGTGGAAAGAGCTTTTGATATCTCAGATGTGGTGAAAGTAGACGGTGTACTTAATATTTGGGGAGTATACGGTTTATTTTTAATTAGTCTTTATGGATTAATTTACTGGTTAGGACAAATTATTAATTTACCGTTCCCTATAGGTAATTTTACTAAACCGGTAGTGGTACTTGGAGTAATTATATCTCCTTTGCTTACAGTTGTTACATACGCAAAAGTGCATGCAGACATCTCCGACTATGTAGAGTGTTCTTCTCTTCGTAAAGTGTCACTTCATTATTCTAGTCGTACTTATGCCATGTCGAAGGAACTGTGTTTAACTGAGGCTAAGGATAGGTAAGGTTATTATTGGTTGGTGCGGCTGCGATTACTGCTGTTGCTTTACCGGCTACAGCAAGTGTTTTGTTGACTGGGGCCGTATTCATAGCAGCCTCTTTTGTTTTAGGTCAAGGGCTGGATTATGTTGATAATATGAAAGGCTACACAAATGACTTCACTAAAGTCGTAAAGGAGTTGTTTTGATTATTATTGTGAGAATAGTCATAATCTTTTTATTTATGTCGGTAAGTGTTTTTTTTTGTTGGGATATTTTGGAAAAACTATTTACGACGTCTGATGTAGTGAAGGTTGATGGTCTTCTTAACATTTGGGGATGTTACGCCTCATTTTTCATCTGTATTTATTTTCTTTTCTACTGGGTTAATCAAATAGTTAGGCTTCCTTTCCCTCTTGGAAATATCAACAAAGTTGGTCTTGTGATTTGTATAGTGGTTTCACCGTTACTAGCAATCATCACGTATGCAAAATTTAATGATAATTTATCTGGTTATGTTGAGTGTTCTTCTCTTCGTAAAGTATCACTCCATTATTCAAGCCGTACTTATGCAATCTCGAAGGAATTGTGTATAACTGAGGCTAAGGGTAGGTAATTAGAACACTACCGGAATTTCCCATACATTTTCTCACCCGAAATGTGTTGGATACAACTATAAACCTCAGATGATTTTTGTACAAAAATAAGTTAACTAATCTCTCATATGCAGAGGTAGTGAGCTGAACAACCCCACTCCCCCTACCCCACTGCCAACTTCGCAGCCTGCTGCCACATAAAGTTTGGCATTGGGGTGTGTAGTTCCCACGTAATATTCATAGGCTGCGATCCGGTGTGGGAGATGTAGCTGACTTCCCCAAAGTTCACAAAACCCATAGTTCTGCCGTATTCGTCTTTGCTTTGCTCACGCACAAAGAGGAACAGGCGCTTACCGATGTTCTGGTGTTCGATGTACTCTTTGCCTCGGCCGCGATCGGGGCGCGAACTGTTTTGCGATTGCCAGTGAAACAACTGTTCGTTAATCGCGTAATCGTGATACATGGTGGTGGGTGAAAACTGCTTTTCGTTCTTATCAAGGGTGACAAACATCAGTTCGATGTTGTGATCTTTGAGTACAAAAATCCCCTCTCGTGCTGGCGGCTGATAATCAAACGTTGTAGCACCAAATCCCACTAAAATCTGCTCACGGGCATAACGTGCGTGGAGTTTAAGTGGCACCTCCACCAGCGCTGGCATAGCAGGTTGTTCATGCTTGGTTTGAGCTAATTGGTAGTTAAGCACATCTTTCAATTCTTGTTTGAAGTCGAATTGTTGTAAGGCTTTTAGGCTCTCTTGCAATGATACAAAACCCACAGCGGGACCACTTTGTTGCCAAAAATCGTAGTGACACATCAACGCATAACGGGGATCGGTATCGGCTACATCAAAGCCATTCAAACACAAATGACGCATTGCGAGCAGATACTCACGATCATCACAGGTCAGCACGCGATTTTTGATGCCATTAACAATGTGTTTGGGTAATGCGTTAACATCGTTATCAAACGCTTTATTGACTAAGTTCGTCCAAGCATCTCGTTTGTAGAGATCGTGAATATCGACCTGCGGATTCAATCCTAAAAAGTTGCCCAAGGTCAGCGGCAAATCGGAGTTCATAGAGAACTGGCGAATCATGGTTTGCAACCGCTTGGAAGTTAAAACTGCTTGCTGAATATTGCGCAGCACCATCTCTTGCGTCTGTTTAGTTAATTCGATTCGACACCCCAAAGGCGCATGCGGAAAGCCCTGTTTAATTTCATCGCCAATCGCGCGATTGCTCTTACCAATCAAGGCGCGGAATTTATTGGCAAAATCGTATTCGGGACGAGAATTCCCAACAAAGTCGAGTACGGTACAACACTCTTTCTCATCGGATAAACGCAAACCACGCCCAAGTTGCTGGAGGAAAATCGTCAAGCTTTCAGTCGGACGTAAAAAGAGCAAGGTATCCACTTCGGGGATATCGACCCCTTCGTTAAAAATATCGACCACGCACAATACGTTAATGGTACCGGAGCGAATCGCTTGCTGCTTTTGTTGCCGCTCTTGACTGTTTTTACTGGTCAGAACATCCGCTTTTATACCCTTGAGGATAAATTGCTTAGCCATAAAGTGGGCATGCTCTTGGCTAACACAAAACGCCAAGGCTTTCATGCAGCTGAGATCAGTAATGATCTCCTGCATGCTTTGCATAATTTTATTTAAGCGGCTGTGGTTATGGGTATAAAGGTTAGTCAGTTCCGCAACTTCATAACGCCCACGCGACCAAGAAATCGTGCGTAGATCGATATCATCATCGATGCCGAAATATTGAAATGGACACAGATTCCTGAGGTTAATCGCTTCAGGTAAGCGAATTTCAGCGGCAATCACGCCACCAAAATCTTGCAAAATATCGCCACCATCATGCCGCTCTGGGGTTGCTGTTAACCCTAGTAAAATCTGAGGGGTAAAGTGATTCAATACGCTGCGATAACTGCTCGCGGTAATGTGGTGCACTTCATCTATCACAATGTAATCGTAAAAGTCAGCCGTGAGCCTCAGCTGTTCCAACTGATTGTTTAATGTTTGAATCGAGACAAACAGTTGGCGATAGTGATCCGGTGTATGACTACCGACCCAAAGTTCACCAAAACTGCCATTGCGTAACACGCCACGATAAGCCGCGCGGGCTTGTTTTAGAATTTCTTCTCGATGGGCAACAAACAAGAATGTGGCATTGGGCTTTTGCTTCGCGAATCGCGCAAAATCGAATGCCGAGATTAAGGTTTTCCCTGTTCCTGTTGCTGCAACAACGAGGTTTCGAAAACGCTGATGTATTTCGCGCTCAACGCTTAACTGTTCGAGAATATCGCTTTGATGCGCAAAGGGCTTGATATCAAAGAAGTGCGTTGGCTCATCACTGCCCTCGCCTCGTTGCTGCTTCAATGCTTGCTTGAGCTTGCCGCAACTGCTGGCATCGCCATTGAAAGTCTCAAATTCATTAGAAGCCCAATAGGTTTCAAAGGTACTAAATGACTTTTGAATGATATGGGGAATTTCTTGCGCGGTGATTTTTAAGTTCCACTCTAAACCATTGGTAAGTGCTGAGCGGGACAAATTAGAAGAACCAATATAACCAGTATGAAAGCCTGTATCACGTAAGAATAGATAGCTTTTGGCGTGCAGACGCTCACGGTCGCTGTTGTAACTGAGCTTCACTTCGGTATTGGGTAAACTTGCCAAGTATTCAACCGCTTTGGCATCCGTTGCGCCCATATACGAAGTGGTGATCACTTTGAGCTGCTTGCCACTGTGGGTAAATTCTTCCAGCTCTTTACGAAAAATCCGAATACCAGCCCATTTGATAAAAGAAACCAACCAATAAATTTTATCGGCGGAGCGAATTTCTCGTTTCAGCTCTGATTCCAGCGATAACCCAGCGTTACTGCCACTGAATAGTTCGCTTTGAGTTAAACCCGTTAATGGCGTGATCTCTTCAACGTACTTTTTCAGCTCAGCCGCGACGGGATTCTCTAAGTCATACAAAGCTGTAAGGATTTTACCTTGGCTCTGAATGAGGTTGTCTTCAAAGAAACCATCATCAGCAACTTGGTCTTTAAACCAGAGAATCAGTTGGTTAGAAAGCTCGATTTGCTTTTGAAGTTGGTCTTCACCAGAAGGAACCGCACCGATGGCGAATTCGAGAATATGGGTCAGAAAACGGGATAACCAAACCGTGGCCTCTGCACTGGTGAGTTCTCGCTCCCCAACATAGAAATGGTCTCGGTCTAGCTGGCTGTCTATTAACTGAGTGATCAGTTGTTCGTAAATCCCTAACTGCTGCATCTGATTCCATTATGTTTAATCATCACAGCAAGAGTATACGGACTTTATAAATTAAATAAGAGATCAGTTTTATAATTAATAACTTCCCACCGCGACTCGATAACACTCATCTTGATGTTGCTCGACAAAATGCACGATGCTTTGGTCGAGTTTTCCTTCTGTCACCATGTCATGAAGAATGGTTACAATTTTATTCACATCAAGTCCTTTTCGGTATGGTCGCGCTTGTGCAAGAGCTTGAAAGACATCACTCACAGCGATAATTCTTGCTTCGGTAGAAAGGCTCAAGGCCGTTTTGTGGAATGGATACCCTTTACCATTAATACTTTCGTGGTGAAATGCAGCCCACTGGGCGATGTCTTCCAACCCAGCAATATGACGCAAAATTTCGTAGGTCTCGTAACTGTGGTGGAACATGATGGCTCGTTCGTCGTCGTTCAACTTGCCGGGTTTATCCAGTATTTCATCCGGAATATTAAGCTTTCCTAAATCATGCAGTAACCCAGCAATTTCAATTTTTTTACACTGCTCTTCGTCTAAGCCGTAGTTCTTTGCAATATAAAGAGAAAGTTCACCGACACGCAGTGAGTGTTCCGCAGTAAACGGGCTTTTTTGGTCAACGATATAGGCCATAATTTGGGAAAGCTGTTTAATTTCATCCAAACTCAATTCATGCGTTTGTGTTTTGCGCGCGGCCATTTCCCACGTAAAACGGTAAATATGTTGACCTTGTAACATGATCCAAAAAGCTTCAGATTTAGAAAGTTCCAAATACGCATCAACTAAAGTGGGCTCAAAATAGCGCGCCTGCTGGCGAACAATCTCGTTATCGATATCTTTTCGTGCTAATAAAATATCGTGTTCATAATGGGTTGCAGCAAGAACATCAATCCTATCCGCGAGGAAAATGAGATTCGCCATCAGTGCGACATACTGTGGAATATCCAGATTTTTGAGCGGCTGCCAAGCAGTGTGATGATAAAGGATCGGCAAAGCAAAATGGGCTAATGGCGAAAATGATTTTAGTAAGTCATAACCAATTTGACAGTGTTCTTGCGCATTATCCCAATCAAACTCTGTGACCAATTTTTGGTGAGTCGCATTGGTAGAAACGCCAATATCATGCAACATGCCGAATTCAAACGCGTACTCGATATCTTCTCTGCTGTATCCAAGCTGCTGAGCGATAGACGATGCGATGTAGCCAACACGCTTGCCATGATTAGTATCATCAATACCAACGAGAGAAACGGCTGTTTCAATGGCAATAATCATATCCCGAAGTCGGATTGATAACGCATCCTTAGCAATATCCATGGCACACTCCCATTAATTATTAGCACTTGCTAATAATTAACCTAGTCTAATTCTACCGTACCAAGTGAGACTCCGGTTGGATTACTGAGGCTTGAGCGTTAGCAATACCTCACTTTTCGCCGAGTTGTTTTTACGCCCACTGAGTAAGAAGATGCGATCAGGGTCAATCTCTTGTTGATTCACTAAAAAGGCTTTGACTGCTTGTGCTCTCGCTACCGATAGTTGACGTAGCGCTTCAGGAGAAACCTGTTCAGCATTGAGTAATTGATTGTATAAACTCGCGTAAAGGCGCGTATCAATGTCTTCGTCACTGACTTTATCACTCGCTTGCTTTAACTTCTCTTCGATAGCGTCCCGTTGATCACTGATCGATTTACCGATTTTGTCTTCATAAAAATCTTCGACTGCATCTACCGCCTCGTCATCTGAAGAAACATAGCTTGCGGTTAAAGTTGGGGCATTTTTCACTCCCATCTTAAACAGCGTTTTACGTAGTTGCAGTTCAGCTAATGCGTTCGCATCCGCTGTGGGGTTAATACTGCCGGCAACGTCTACATTCAGTTGTGGACGCTGTTTTAATGCCTTACCTAACGTGGTTAAACGCTCTTGTTCCTCTTGCGTCAATTGCGATTGTCCTGCCGCGAAATTCACCACATTAAGTTCTTCATCACTCCCCACTAGATTAGATAACAATGAAAATGGCGCAGTCACGGCTTTAGTGATGATGTTTTTCACTGCGGTCCAGATAACACTGCCAATACCAAAACTTGGGTCATCGACATCACCACTCACTTGAACGCCCAAATCAATCACACCATTACGATCTTGCAGCAGTGCAATCGCCAGCTTCACTGGTAAACTGGTTGCGAGATCCGAATCGCTCGGTTTACCCAATGTAAGCTGGTCGATATAAACATGGTTTTCACCTTTTAGCTTGCCCTGATCCAAATGGTAGTTAAGCCCTAACGAAAGCTGCCCTTTATCAATAAAGTATCCCGCATAAGTGCCTGAATAAGAGTTGATAGACGTTAACTCCGCACTTTTAATATTCAGGTCTAAATCTAAATAGGGCTTTTCAAGCAGAGGGTTTACCTTACCCGTGAGGCTAATTGGGGCATATTGGTCGATTTTCCCTTTTAAGTTCACGTTGGCAGCCGTATTTCCTTGAGAGCTTAAATCGGTAATAGCCCCATCCAAACTACGGATACCGGATGAAAAATTCGGGGTGAGAGACAAATCAGAAAAATACGCTGAGCCATCAACCACTTTAATTCGTTTTAAAGTCAATGCGATAGGAAGAGCAGACTGGGAGGCAAGGGTTGCCTTTTGATTAGTAGAGTCAGCCTGATCCTCCTTATTCGCAGGTGCGGTGCTCGATTCATCGACTTTTGACGTATCAGTGGCAGTTTTCGCAATATCACTAAGGTTAGTGGTTCTATCTTTATGAATAATGACTTTGGCATAAGGTTTAGTCAGGGTGACTTGGTTAATCGCCAGACGATTCTCAGCTTGCGAAAAAGACAGATTATCCACTTGCAGGGATTGCCAAGAGACTAACGGCTCAGCACTGCGTTGATCGTCCAATCGCAATTGCTCCACGGCTAAGCTTCCCTGATATGTTGCTTTGCCTTGCGTCCACTGGCTAGACACATCGCCTTCGGTGGTAAAACGGCCTTGTTTTAACGATAAATTCATATACTGCTGCAGATAAGGCTGTAGCGAGCTTAAATTAAAATCTTTAAACGCTACATGAGTGTTAAGCTCGGACGTAGCGAGGTTAACTTGCCCTTTACCGCTGAACTCACCGCCAGTGCCCACATTATCTTTAGCCGCATTCGCGACTGAATTATTTAGGAGTAGCGACCAAGAATAGTGAATCGGCTGACTAAAATCGCTCCAAATATGCGATAACTGCACAGCAATTGATGAGATATTCCAGGTCACCGCATGATTAGTATCATCCCCTGAATACGCTTTATCTTGCAGAGCAATATCACCCGCTAAATGCACATTTTGCACCTGCACGACCCATGGCGGATTCTCAGCTTGAAGTTGGGCACTTCCAGTCTTGTGTTGATTGTTAGCCGCGTTGTTATTCGCCACGCTGGCAGATTGGCTAGTCGTTGGTTTATGCGGTGTGATCGGGGTGAATAAACGCTGCAAGTCCACACCTTGTTTATCGAGAACGCCTCGAACGTCTAACCCCGTTAAATCGACACTGCCGATGGTGACTTTTTGCGGTTTGGAATCCAGCGCAATCTCATCAACAATAAAATTTTGGAGCCCAACGTGAGAACGCTGACTCTCCTTATTGGCATCTGCTTGCTTGATGCTATTTGTTGTTGGCTGAACGAACAATACATCACTTAACGCAACTCGCCCTTGAGTTAATGAATAAGTCGGGGTGTTCCCTTGCATGGCAAAAGAGGCTTCACCATTGGTACTTAAAGAACCTTGTTGTAACTGAGCGGTCACCTGATGACGGACAAACGGCCAAAAATCCGTTAAATCAATATTATCGAGAGCAAAACTTGCTTTGGCTTGAAGTGGCTGAACTTGGAACTGCCCCTGAATAGAAATATCTTGTCCATCATGGCCTTGCGCCATCACATGCAATTGGTTCTGAACTTTGTCACTATTATCAGCAGCCTGCATCAAGGCTTGTAGATCAAGGTGTGTTAGTTCAAATGACACGCCTTGATAAGCTATGTCCGCGTTAGACATATGATCTTGGTATTTCACCGTACCGCCCACTAACGCAATACGGTTAGCTCGAAATGAGGCCCCACCACTCTGTGATTCACTTGATTTTTCTTTGCCATCGGCTGAATTTTCAGCCAGCTTATCGACAATGCTAGTAAAGTTAAATTCTGGCTGCGAGCCCTCACCTTTCTGACGGACTACGAGCAAATTAGGTTTGGTTAACACCACATCTTTTACGGTTGGCGTAAGTGTGAATAGACTTTGCCAAAACTGAAACTGAGCTTGAAACTGTTCAAAGCTAAACAAGTTAGGTTGGGCACTATCGTGCTGCCAGTTCGCGATGTTGCCGTGGTTAATGGTGACTCGTAATAAAAAGGGATTGATATGGATTTCACTAATGGACACGGTTCGACCAAGCATCGCACTGGCTTTTTCGGGCAACTGGCGCTGTAATACCGCGGGAATAATCCCACCCAGCAAAATTAGGTAAAACCCGTAAACTAAGATCAAATAGGTCAATACGCGCTGATATTTTGGCCGTGCTTTAAAACGCTGTAACCATTTTTTTAGTGAGATTGTCATTGTCGCCTCGCGAGAGAATACCCCTCGAAAATATGAATACTCCTTTAGTATTAAACACTTTTCCCTAATATTCACACTATGAACAGCAACTCTTTGAGAAATTTGACATTGAGGTTGATCGCGAGCCAAAAAAATACCCGCTAATAAGCGGGCATTAATCACTGCGTTAGGCGACGAAACAGTGTCTCGACATAAGCATGATGACTATACCCAAGTAACCTCAAGATGCTGTTTCAGCGAGAATGTCTTCGCTCTTAGGCAAGGCACTGATTTGAAGACATAGTCATTCTACGTAGAAAATCAGTAACACCGCCTAGGAGCGAATAAAACTCGCCCTTCGGGAGCTCATCAACAAACCTATTTCTGCGCCCAATCACGTTAAAAGGGAATGACCATTCCTGCCGTGATTGAGCTTGACCTAGGCTCGTTGATGAAGCTCTGAATCCTGCATCTTGAGGTCCCGCAGGAAGCTGCGACCAACCGGCACGCTGCGTAAATCCTTTTAAGCGGTCAACCGCATCTTGACGCTTCACGCCTTCCCCCATCAGCATCGAACCTTGCACTTTGGTCGATTCAGTACCTGCAATAAAGATCACTTCAGGCTTCGCAGCTAACACTTGCTCTGGGTTAATCGGACCCCACCATTTTACATATGGCGCAGCAATATTATCGGCATGGATTTGTTCTAACATGGCTCCCCACATATTTTTACCATAGGTAAAGCTGTATTGGCTTGGCCCTTTATTACCAAATTCCACATACGCTTTTGGCTTAGGTAACTTGGCCTCTTTAATACGTTTTTCAATCAAATCCATCGCGTGCGAGTAACCCGTTACGATCTCATCTGCTCGCTTGTTCTGCCCTGTTAACTGGCCAATGATCTGCGTGCTTTTAATGTGTCTCTGCCTTGTTTGGGCATTGTAATCCACAACCACCACGGGAATATTGGCTTGTTCTAAACGCTTCACATCCACGCCTAACCCCTGATATTGCCAATCGGCTAACACCACCACATCAGGGCGTAAGCTAAGGACTTTTTCAATCGAAAAAGTTTGCGCTTCTACTTCACCAACATCTGGGATCTGTGCCAGTTTAGGATCGTGTTCGGTATAAAGTTGCCAACTGGTTGGACGCCATACTTTCCAAGTATCACGTGATAAACCCACCACATGGTCAAAAGCTTGTTCGCCACCAATGGCCATATAATCTTCGGCATAAAAGCCAAGTACGACACGCTTAGCGGGCACATCAACTTGGACGTTGCGATCTAATACATCATGAATGCTTTGCACTTCGGCATGTGCCGAAGAGACGACCACTCCCATGGTCAGTAACGAGGTAATTAAGGCTGATTTAAAGGTCATGTTGAGCTCTCATTATTTTTATTGCGTTACCCAGTCACTAATAACTAGGTGAATGTTTTGAGAGCATAAATATAACAACGACAAATGATAATCAATATCATTTTTACTTATATGATAAGTGATTAACATTTATAAGGATTATTTAATTAACCAACCTGTTAATTCAGAAAATGCTGATGGAATAGCTCGATGTTTTTAGCCAAAGAAAGGCGGTTTGAATCGAGCTGCATTTGCGGTGTTTTTGACTTCCTACTCCAACGCTTTACAATCGGGACTTTTCAAGGAGGCCACCATGCTCAAAATTTCTAACACTGTGACACTTGCCGATTGGGAGATCCAACTCAGTGCTATTCGCGCAGCGGGAAATGGCGGGCAAAATGTGAATAAGGTGTCGTCTGCAATTCACTTACGCTTCGATGTCCCTCATTCCACGCTTCCCGCTGTTTATAAAGAGCGGCTGTTGGCATTAAATGACTCACGAATATCGAAAGATGGCGTCATCGTGATCAAAGCACAAACGCATCGTACACAAGAGAAAAATCGTGAAGATGCACTGGCTCGATTAGTCGAACTGATTCAATCAGCGATGGTAGTGCAGAAGAAACGTCGCCCGACGCGCCCTACCCGAGCATCGCAGGTGCGCCGTGTGGATACCAAGAAAAAACAAGGACAAAAGAAAACCATGCGCAGTAAAGTTAGCTTTTAGATCATGGGTAACCCAAAGCTAAAAAAGCAAAAAGATCATGGGTGTCCTCATACTCCAAAAGCATAAAGAACACGGTAACCCAAAAGCCAGTGATATGACTACGCTAATAGCCCCGAAACGCTTTGCCATAAAGCGATACAGCCAAATGCCAAGATGGTAAAGCATGGCACAATCGTCAATACTTTTTGCCCCGATTTCCACTGAAATATCTTATTTGCTAACACGCTATACATCAGCATGATAGAGATATCTATCGCCAGCCAAATCAACATCAAACAGATGGCATGCACTGTGAATTGGCCGTTAACCGCAATGAACGACGGTAAAAAGGCAACAAGAAACAGAATGTCTTTGGGATTAGACAATCCCAGCTTAAGCGCCATCCAGAAATCGACGCTCTCCTCCACACTACTCTCTTCCTCTTTTGCTTGATGGATTTCATAAAATGAATGAGCGGCAATATAAAGCAAGTACAAGCCGCCAAGACCTTGCAAAATATTCAAAGCTTGACCGTTGATATTAATTGCGTACATCAAGAGCAAGAAACTGATGGCCAAGAGAATTTGCGCAGATATCACTGTGCCAGCAATGATGCGTTTGGGAATCGAATATTGAGATTGAGAAATAACTAAACTGACTATCGGGCCAGGTGAAATAATCAGCAAAAATACAGCACATGCAAAAGCAAGATAAGACATAAGTTCCTCACATATCAGAGTCACCATTCTGTCTTATTATGCTTTTAATGGGAATAACAATTCATTTAAATTTAATAAATTATCCTACCGACGTGATATTCACGATTGGCAAACTATCGTCCACCACACTATGGCAGTTCAGTGCGCGGATATCAGTATTGCGTAACAGTTTTTGTGGATAACGATAAAATGCGTTCATGGCACGATTATACGTTTTGGGTTCTAACGCGGGTAAGCTTTCGTTGTTGTATCCAGCCATCGCTTTCGCTTCCAGATCAATCACGATAAGTTCATCGCCCACTTTTAGAGACGCGGGATCAGCTTGATATCTTGGATTGAGCTCTAATAATCGCTTAGGAGACACACCGTGTTTCATCGCAATCGAATTCCAACTTTCACGTTTAGAGCTACCCAGTTGACGTTGCACGAAGTAAGTAGTCGCGCCACGTTCTGAGTAATCATCTAGCCACTGCTCTTGATTCGCTGTGACCATCGACTCTTTGGTCGTTTTAAGTAAGCTAGGAATATCAATCACTACGCTGTGTTGATCAAGCCATTGGTCGTTCAAATTATCCAATTGTTCTCGGGTTATCTGCTGCTTAAGATAGACCAAACGCTGATTTTTAATCATACGACCACGCAATTTCCAAAACAGTAATATCGCATTTTGATAGCGATTAAAGCCTTGGCGGTCGTCAAGAGCACGGTGAGTTGAACGAGTGGCGTAAAAACTCCACTTCCCTTCACCTAAAATCTTATACTCCTGCACCAAATGGCGATTACAGATATGGTAGTAATAACCTTCGGTCGGTAATCCCAAACGTCCCCCTGTTTGCACAGCAGGAATTACAGGGATAAATGAATCACGAATGCTGTCTACGGCACCGATTTCGTCCAGTTTAACGCTATCGGCCAGAGTCACTCCCATTGGCGCACTTCCGACCTGAACCATCAACTGTTTTGGCTCATTAAAGGCCGTATGAATCGTGAATTTAGTACCAAAACGGGTATGTGATTTATGCCAATTGCCCAGCATAGGTTCACGAACTGTTTTACCTAATGAGAAATGACACCCAACATTGTTTATCAACGCTTGCTCTGAACACGCGACTTCAAAACTGTACTCATGACGTAATGGGTGAATGGTATCACTGAAATCAGGACGAACATCAGCCAGCGATTGAACATCATGAATAGAATGAGGGTGACGGGAAAACGGTGTGACATCACCATAACTTGGGCGGTGAGGTTTCGTACTTTTATTCGAAGAAGAGGGTTGTTTTAACGCAGACAACACTCTCTCTAGCGACTCAGGTAAAGCATGACGAACTCCGGGCTCTTTGGGCTCCTTTGAGGTCTTTGCTAGTTCTTGAGCGGCACTATTGATTGCCGACATTTGGTGTTTTAATGCCGGATTCTTTATCGCTTGCTGTAACAGCCAAAGATGACCCTCTCTCAGCTTATCCTCAAAACTCTCCAAAGCCATGCCCTCGGGAACGAGAGCGTTGAGTTCTTCACGGGATAGCTGATCCAGCCCACCTTCGACCTGATTAAACTCAGAGTTGGTTAACTCTGCAAATCGTGTCATTCGGTAAGTCATTATTTGTGTATTGCCTAGCCATGTTGCATTATTTTTATGCTCGCTATAATACTGTTATGACTGAATAAAAACTAATCCATATGGTCAAATCATTGTCAGAACCACAGAGCTTAGACTCAAGATCACATTTTTGGCCAAACACTTAATATCCCCAAGTGACCTCACCGCAATTCACGACGGTAAGATGATTTACATCCCTAAATGTTTAATTGTTGCACAGTGAAATCAATAGGATTATGCGTAATCTATTTGGTTGAAAAATAAGCTTTTATACGCTTTTATATTCGATTATGGTGATGTATCCAAGTTTAGACATTATCTTGTTAGGATACTCTTTCATTATGAAAACGTTGACTTCACGTTGGACACGCCAACGCCTTTGGGCAGGCGTGTTAAGTGGTATTAGTTTGTTGTCTCTTTCTGCTCATGCAGCAACCGAAGATCCTCTGGTTGTGCACACTCAAGCGGGCGAGATTCAGGGAAAATCGCTGCCATATACTCGCACTTGGCAAGGCATTCCTTATGCCCAACCTCCCGTTGGAAATCTGCGCTGGAAGGCACCGCAGCCAGTGAAACATTGGCAAGGCATCAAAACTGCGATGAAATTTGGCGCTTCCTGTATGCAAACACCGCCACCGAAAGGCCCTGAAGCGGTGTTAAGTCAACGCCCAATGAGTGAAGATTGCCTAACGTTAAATATTTGGCAACCCAAACGCCGCTTCGAGGAACATAAATACCCGGTCATGGTTTGGATCCACGGTGGCGCATTCCGCATGGGTGGAACATCGCTTAAGTTGTATGACGGTGCTAAGTTAGCGCAAAAAGGTGTGTTGGTCGTCACTCTAAATTATCGTCTTGGTCCATTGAGTGTTTTCCCTCACCCAGCTCTAGATAAAGAAGAGCATGGCAAAGCACTGAACTTTGGTTTGCTCGATCAAATTGCTGCCCTTAAATGGATAAAACATAATATCGCCCAGTTTGGCGGTGATCCGAACAATGTTACGATTTGGGGCGAATCCGCTGGCGGTGCCTCTGTCGGATATTTGATGACGTCACCACAAACCAAAGGACTTTTTAACAAAGCCATTATGGAATCTGGTGCGCTAGCGCTACCTGAATTTACCCGTCAGCAAGCGGTAGAAGGGATTCAAAAACAACTACCCAAAACGATAGCGAAGATGACACCGAAACAATTGCGTGCCATTCCAGCTAAGCAACTGTTGACCTTACCGCTAGCTAAAACGACTACCATGCCAATTATTGATGGCGTCTCGTTAACAGAAAAGACCCAAGTTGCGATGGCAAAAGGTGATTATCAACACGTGCCTCTAGTTATCGGCAGCAACAGTGATGAAGCAGGGTTCTTCCCACCAGCATGGGCAGCATCAGTCAAAGAAAAATTGGGTAAACTCTGGCCTCAAGCGGAGCAATTGACCGATGGTTACGGCACTCATTCGATAAAAAATAAAGAGTTTCAACTAGCGACTGATATTTTTGCGACGATGAACACTCGCCGTTTCGCCACCAGCTCAGTGAATGCTAAACAGCCGACTTGGCGTTATTACTTTAGCTATGTAAGCCCTGGCGACAATCGTGGTTTCCCAGGGGCAATTCATACCGGAGAAATTCCGTATGTGTTTGGCAATATTGATCAACTACCATTCCAAGCCGTACCAGAAGATAAAGCCCTAGCAAACAATATGATGGAACGCTGGGTGCATTTTGCTAAGCATGGTAATCCTAACCCCATCGCTTTTGGTACTTGGCCGCAATACAATCCACAACAAAAAGAGACCTTGTGGAAAATCGATGTGCATGGCGAGCAACCAATAAATGAACCCGGTAAAGCGCGTTTGGATTTTTTACAGCAACATCCTGAAGTGCAATTGAATTAAAATTCCAGCCCGTGAATGATATTAAGCGAGCCTATGAGCTCGCTTTTTTATGCTCGAAGGCTTTAGGGATAAGTGCCATTGATTATGCGTTTTAAAGCTCGATTTCAGTAAAATACACTCATTGTTACTTTTAATAGATGAAAGTACGCGACATCACATACGAACAGCGATAAATTAACCACCTCTTTAAGCGCTAATCAGTTTTTAATCATGTTATCTGCTCAACAATCTTCACCAATATTCCCAATTGGTGTGCGTTTTATGTTTCTTTCTGCCATGGGATTTGCCTTGATGACTGCCTTTGTTAAAGGGGTCAGCAATTATGGCATTCCTGTCTTTGAAATTGTCGCCGCGCGCGCACTGGTTTCTCTGATCATCAGCTATGTTGATGTCAAAAGAAAACGCATCTCCATTTGGGGTAATAATAAGAAACTCTTGTTCGCTCGTGGCGCTTTCGGCACGGCATCATTGATGTGTGTGTATTATGCGGTTACCTCGCTGCCTTTGGCAGAAGCGACCATTCTGCAATACGTTCACCCCGTTTTTACTGCCCTATTGGCCGTACTGTTTTTGAAAGAACGTGTTCAACCCGCAACATTAGTCTGTATCGTGTTGTGTTTACTCGGGCTTTACAGCATGTTGCATCCCGATTTGGCAACGAATGGGCCATCCAATATTTCTCTGTTTAGCGTCGTTATCGCGCTATGCGGCGCATTTGGTAGCTCTATCGCTTATGTGATTGTGAAGAAACTGAGCCGCACAGAAGACAGCTCAGTGATCATTTTCTACTTCCCAATGGTGGCACTGCCGGTATCGATTATTTTGGCTGGGCAAAACTTTGTAATGCCTGAATGGAACGTCACCATCATGATGATTTTCATTGGTATTTTTACCCAAATTGGTCAATACGGTTTAACCAAAGCCATGCAAACACAAGATGCGGGAAGAGCCTCCGCGTTTTCTTACATCCAAATTGTGTTCTCGATTCTTATCGGCGTTATTTGGTTCAAAGAAGTACCATCCGTGTGGACGTACCTCGGGGGGATTTTCATTGTGTCTGGCGCATTGATTAACGTATTTGGTCAGCATATTCCGTTACTCAGACGACGCTAATCACTACGATAATTCAATAAAAAAGGCGCTTCTTTATGATTAAAGAAGCGCCTTTTTTGTCTGTTTAAATCAGAGAATTTCTTAGCTTTTAGGCAAAGTGAGTAATGCTTGTGTTGCTGCTTGCGCAATATGTTCTACAGACTCAGCACTGCCATAAGTCCAGCAAGGCTCAACCGTAAGGAAGTGCCCCTTATTTACAAAAGGTAGGTGCTGCCAAAGCACGGAAGAAAACAGCTTTTTCTCTTGAGTAAATGGACGGATGTAGATCACGACACCTTCGTTTACTTGAGCTAACTGCTGTAAAGGTAAGGTTGTCATCCCCCAGGCCGTTTGTTTTGATGGTAACGCTGGTTTAATGCCTAATTGCGATAATGCGTATTCGATGGTGGAGTTTTTACCATAGGCGGAAACATGGCTGGTGTCGGAAAAATGTACCATCACAACTTTGGGAATATGATGGTTGAAATGCGCCTCTAATTGCTCACGCCACTGGGCTATTTTTTTCGTCCTCTGTGCCAAAAATGCTTTTGCTTCAGGTTCTTTCCCCACCGCTTTCGCCATATTTAAAAATGCTTGGTCAACGGCTGGGCCATTTTGATGATCCACGCGAAAGGTATCAAAACTTAAAACAGGCGAGATTTGCGCTAAAGATTGATAGGCGCTGCCCTGTTCGGCCCCACTGATGATGACATCGGGTTTAAGCTGATGAATACGCTCTAAGTTTGGTTCACCACGCATACCAATATTGGTAATGTCAGTCGGACGCTTAGGTAATTTAACCCAATCATCATACCCATTAGGATCCGCCATCCCGACAGGAGTCACACCAAGGGTGAACATCGCTTCAGCCGCAGACCAATTTAAAACCACCACTCGCTTCGCAGGCTGTTGCCACTCATGGGTGCCTTTAGCATCTTTGACCTCAAACGCATTGGCACAAAAACTAGCCATGCTCCCAACCAACAATGCGCTTTGGATTAATTGCTTAAATGTCATCATAATCATCACTGCTATCTATCAATATCTATCTCCCCATAAAAATGGGAATAAGAATTATTGTCATTTTTCCTGATTATACATAAAAACCCGCTTTGCGATAGAACCCATCTTTATCAATACCTTATCGAACTAGGTTCGCCATCAATAGTAATAACGGTGTTCACCCTACTTTTACGACGCCACGACAATTGCATTTTATTTGCATCTTTTTCAATACGTGATAAATTCAAAACTATATATATCAATGGTTATAGACGAAGTATTTACTAACTAGTGTACTAGCACACTGACATAATCAGCAGTGTTAACCATGGTGCAAATCATTAAGGAACAACAGCCGTTATCGCTGAGATTTCATCAACAAGGAAATAAGCAAAATGAAACTTTGTATTGCTGGCGCAGGTGCCATTGGATGTACGCTTGCCGCTCTACTGGCAAAAGCAGGGAACACTGTTAACGTACTCGCTCGCGGTGCAACACTCGATGCCTTACAAACCAACGGCATTGCACTTAAAGATCTCGAAGGACAGCATCGCATTAATGTTGTCGCTAAACAAAATGCTGAAGAGTTTGGTGTACAAGATGTCATTTTCCTATGTACTAAAACGACGGCTCTAGAAGCGATTGCCGAAAAAGTTCAGCCCATGATTGGCGAACACACCATCATCGTTCCGATGGTCAATGGTCTGCCTTGGTGGTACTTTCAAGGGATCGATAACCCCAACAATCAATCGATTGAGCGTCTCGATCCAACAGGAAAATTGGCCCAATTACTCCCAGCCAAACACATTATTGGTTGTGTGACCTTTATGACTGCGTTTCGTAAAGCGCCAGCGGATGTTGTTTCAGAAAACCCACATCTATTAATTTTGGGGGAGATCAACAACGATCTCAGCGATCGTCTACAGCAACTTCGTGAAGTGCTTGAAGCGGCCGATATTGAAGCGCGTGCCGTGGATAACATTCGTGACCAAATCTGGACCAAAGTCGCCGCTAACTTAACGTCTAACCCGCTTTCAGTGGTGACTAAAGGCACTCTTGAGCAGCTCTATGCTGATCCACGCGTTAGTCCGTTAGTCCGCCATATTCTTGATGAAGTGCTACTCACTGCGGCAGCTTACAGTGCCCGCATTCGCTTTAATCCACTGCAAATCATGGAGATGGGCGCAGGCATGGGGAATATTCAAACCTCAATGCTGCAAGATTTCTTAGCAGGGCAACGCTTGGAATTAGATGCCATCGGCTACTCTGTGATTGAGCTAGCAGAGAAAGTGGGCATAGAGATGCCGCATACCAAGCAAGTGTTGGATATGACCGCCTTTATTTCTGAGCAGAGCCTTAACGCCAAATAAGCACTCAGTAAGCACTAAACAGACGACAAAGGACAGCCGAGGCTGTCCTTTCTATTGGATCTAAGATAACGGATAAACGGACGTTTATTTAGTCATTACTGTATTGAGCACCCAGCTTGCATGCGCTAATAGCATATCATCATCGTGAGCTTGGCCGACAAGCTGTAAACCAAGCGGTAAGCCGGCTTGATCGCTCAATCCTGGAATGGTGACTGTTGGCAATCCAAGCACCTGCCAAGGGCGGCTCATATGGGGTGATCCTGTGCCATCAGTTTTGAGCGGTGCAATACCGGGAGCAGCAGGGGTTAGAATCACATCCACTTGTGCGAGTGCTTGATTAAGCCACCCACCCAATTCTTGTACCTGACGTAATGCGTTCAAATATTCACTGCGTTCCATTGCCAACCCATTGGCTAACAACGCTTGTAATGGTTCACTCAATTGCTCAGGAAATTGAGATTCATACGCGAGGTTTCGGCACACTTCCCACGCCATGATCTGTTCATGACAACGCACTAACTGACGGACTTGCTCTGTTTGCCCCAAACGTTCTATCGCAACGCCCTGTTTTTCAAGTTTTTCCGCTAAACTAGCGAGTGCTTCTTGCATATCAATTGAGACATCACCGACTAAACTGCCATCACACACTAATACGCGTTTTAGCTCTGACGCATTCAGGGTACTTTGCCAATTTTCAGGTGTGGCTTGGCGCAATAATACCGATCGTAGCAGCTGAATATCTGCCACTTCACGGCCATATAATCCTAACGAATCTAGCGATTGAGCCAGTGGCTGACCACCACGCAGTGATAATTCACCTCGGCTTGCAACATAACCAATAGTGCCACAATAAGCCGCAGGTCGAATAACGGAGGCAGCCGTTTGCGATCCTACACTCACCGGAACCATATTATCGGCTACTGCCGCTGCAGAGCCGCTCGATGAACCACCAGGTGTACGCTCAGTATCCACCGGATTACCCGTTTTTCCCGCTTTAAAGTAAGCAAATTCTGTGGTGACGGTTTTTCCTAAGATCATGCCACCTGCTTTCTTAATCAGCTCAACACAGGTCGCGTCATCGGAAGGAATACGGCCTTGGTGAATGCTAGACCCCATCTCAGTTGGCATCTCTTTGGTATCAATTATATCTTTGATACCGACAGGCAGACCTTTAAGCACACTGGTGGTAAAAAAGTCCTGCTGCGCGTGATAACGTGTTAAATATTCATCTCGTGTTAAACGGTGCTGCCACGCACCCACCGCTTCTTCACGCGCTTCAATGCGATCGAAGCAAGCATTAATCCATTGTTCAGCAGTTTGTTCTCCAGCCGCAATGCTACGTAACATGCTGACTAAGCTTTGAGGTTGCAATGTGAGATCACTATCCATGTTCTTTCTCTTTTGTTCGTGATTATTGGTGCCAGACGCGTTGACTGACATAACGCAGAAGAAGGTCTAACTGGCTTTTTGCAGCGAAGACTCACCATTCAAAGAATGGTAATTGCGGTTGAAATAAACTAAACCTGAGCCTTCTTCACTGACTCGAGCCGCCTTCACTTGGCAATAAAATACCGTGTGTGTCCCCACTTCATGAACCTCATCAATCACACAATCAAACCCCACAAGCGCTTGTTCTAATATCGGTGCACCGGTTTCCAGTGTTAACCAATCGTGTTTAGCAAAACGCTGCTCTGAAGTGAGATCGCGGTTAGCAAAATCCCACGAGATATCTTGGTGATGGCTGCGTAATACGTTTACGCATAACACCCCATTTTTCTTAAAGTGCGGATTCGCAAATGAGTGTCGGTTCATGCACACTAACAGTGTTGGCGGCTCATCGGTCACGCTGGTAACTGCGGTCGCGGTAAAGCCAAATCGACCGGCTTCACCATCGGTGGTAATCACATTCACTGCGCCGCCCAATAACGACATTCCGTTACGAAATAGATCTTTATCAATCATGCTGTATCACTCCTTTGAGGTGGTTCTATGCGTCTCGTTCGTTAAGGTTGGACGGCTTAAATATCGAGGACCAATTTTGCACTGCGCGCTCTTGAGCAGCATAAGGTAATTTGGTCGTTGTCTTCTTTTTCTTCATCAGTTAAATACACGTCACGATGATCGGGCGTGCCTTCGAGCACATCACACAAGCAGGTGCCGCAAGTGCCTTGTTCGCACGCGACCTGCACTTTAATTCCAGCTTCTTTCAATGCTTGGGCAATGGTTTGGTCTTCGAGCACGGTTACGCTAATGCCACTTTGTGCCGCCACAACTTCAAAGGTATTACCGGAGGTTTCGACTTCCACATTGAAATATTCACGATGAATGTGCGCATCGTCGTAACCCATATCCACCGCCGTATCGATAACGCACTGCATGAAATGTTCTGGGCCACACACATAGAGGTGTGTACCCGTGACGGGATCTGGCAAGGTGGTATGAAAATCCAACCGTTGACCACTGTGTTCAGCAGTAAAATAAGGATGAACCTTAGCCGCAAACGGCGCAGCGATTAGCTCATTGATAAACCCGCAATGTGACCGTTCCCGGGCGCAATACCATAGGTCAAAATCCTGTTGTAGATTGTGCAAACGATGCGCCATCGAAATCATTGGCGTGACACCGATTCCCCCGCCGATCAAAACTGAGCGTGGGCTTTTTTCAGTCAATGGAAATAAGTTGCGCGGCAGGCTAATTTCCAACTCAACGCCTGGCATCAAGGTATCAAATACCGCTTGCGAACCACCGCGAGAATTCGGATCTTTTAGTACGCCTAGACGGTAATAATCTTGTTGGTCAGGGTCACTACATAATGAATATTGGCGAACCAAACCGTTAGCAAGGTGCAAATCAATATGCGCCCCAGCTTCGTAAGCAGGCAGCGGCTGTCCAGCCGGATCGGTCAACTCTAGGACCACAACGTCACTGCCCTGCACTTCGCGTTTATTTACCTTCACCGTTAATGTTTGTTCAGACATCACTGCCTCCTTGCAAATATGCGCTTAGCGCATAAATAGACCACCATTCACATCCCATGTGGTCCCTGTTGTAAAGTAAGCTTCAGGGCGAGCCAACTGCTCCACCACATCACCAATAAAATCCGCATTACCCAGTTTGCCAACCGGAATAGCACTCAGTAAACCTGGTAAACGCTCAGCGGGAACCAACTCTTTGACCATCGGTGAGTCAATGGGCCCCGGAGCCACCGCATTAACGGTAACACCACTTGCAGCCAGCTCTTTGGCGAACACTTTAGTTAACGTGATGATGCCACCTTTCGATGCCGCGTAGTGTGCCCCTGTTGAAGTACCACCATTTTGCCCCGCCAGCGATGCCATATTGATAATGCGACCGTAACCTTGTTCCGCCAGATAACGACCAATCACCTGACACCCCGTAAACGTGCCGCCTAAGTTAATACTGACTAACTGTTTAAAATCGTCTGGTTTAAGTTCCATGGTACTAACGGCTTTGGTCATGGCAGCATTGTTAACCAGCACATGCAGTTCACCCCAAAACGTTAATGCTTGGTCCAGCGCCGCAGAAAAATCACTCTCTTGCGCTACATCGAGCACGCATGATTTAGCACGCTCACCCGTTGGGTCGAGACTCAATGCGGCCTCTTTCACTCCAGCTTCATTAATGTCCGTCAGCAGCACTCGGTAACCCGCAGCAAATAAACGAGAGGCGATATGAAAGCCCACGCCTTGCGCTGCGCCTGTGACCATTGCCACTTGACCTTTTGCTTGTTCAGCCATGATCAATCTCCTTAGAAAATGAAGCTAACGGTGCGCAGATATCCCTCGGCGTGCAGCAGTTTGACGACCTTTTGTTCCATCAAGAAGCTATCGCCATCAGGCACTAAAGTGAATTCCACATCGGCCGGATAGGTAATTAAATTGCCGTGACGCAATTCATTAATTGTGGTGGCGCAGCGTGCCAGAATACGGTCAGAACCGGCATCTAAAATACGCACGCGAGAGACCATTCGCACTGTCACCGTTGCATCAGCGGCAGAAACGGATTCGCCATTTTCCAAGCGCGCAATACGCATTTCACGCATGGCGTGATCATCGTAGGCAAGGTTAAGCGTCGCAGCGTAATCGGTGGTTTCACGATCAGTCGGCACAATGTAATGGCCTTTTTCAGTCCAGAGTTTCAACCAACTTTGGTATTCGCGGTGATCTAACATATCCGCTTCGGCCCACAAGAAAGCGCTCACTTTATTGATTAACTCTACATTCATATCCAAGCTCATGATTATGCCTCCTTCCCTGCTGCCATCATCTCTTTGTATTTACGATACGCACCGCGCATACCTGTTTCTGAACAGACGGCGCCCGCCACATTGCCATCCACAGACGTGCGTAATTTACCCATACCTCGGTTGACCAAAATCCAACCATCTGTGCCGGCTGCCGCACCTTTTTGTACCCGTTCCCATGCTTCACCATCATCCGGTGTACCGAAGCCCATTGGGCCTTGGAAGTGTTCGTGTAAACGCATGCGTTTTTGGTTGAATGGTGCCGGTGCACCCTGTCCGCCAATCGCAACGTGTTGAATTTCTGTTTCACCGACAGACACCGGACGTAACACACGGAAAAAGGCCATTGAGCAAGACACATTAGGGAATAGGTTCAAGTTAAAGCCGGTACCGTGAGCCGCGCGAACGAGACGGCGTACCATGCCCTCTTCGTGACCTTCTTCGCGCAATGCTTGCGCCAGTTCTTCAAAACGCTCAGGGATGGGTTGATCTAAATTGGCTTCCAGATCCACCAGCTCAGGAATCATCACCATGACACTATGGCCGTGACCTAAATCTTCTACGAACCCTTCACCATCTAAGAAATCGAAAATATCGGCAGTAGAGTCATCTAATGAAGAGATGAAAGATTTGTGCACGATAGGGAAATGGTAAGCATCAGTGGTGTTTTCGAGCTGAATTTTCCAGTTACCAGGGAAAGTAAAGCGATGTTCACCCAGTACTTGAACAGGGAAACCTCCTGCTTGTTTAACAAATAGGTCGATCCATTTTTTAGCGCCGCCGAGGTAGTCATCTAACGATTCAATGTCGTTATTAAACGTTGCAAACACTAACCCTTGATAGGTTTCATGACGTAGGGTTTCCAGTGGTAGCTCTTTTTTATCGAGCACACCTTCATACTCTTCCATTTTTGGCACACCACGCAGCTCGCCATCCAGAGCGTAACCCCAGCCATGGTAAGGACAAGTAAATGATTTGGTTTTGCCACGATGTTTTTCACATACTGTTGCACCGCGGTGACGACAGCGGTTTTGCAACACATGTAAATTCATTTTACGGTCGCGACTTAAAATCACAGGGTGATGGCCAACATAACTGGTTTTAAAACTACCTGCTTCAGGCACTTCACTTTCATGGCCCACATAAACCCAAGTTTTAGTAAAAATCTTGTCGAGCTCTTCATTAAAGATCTCTGGGTTGGAATAAAGGCTTTTGTGAACACGTCCTTCCTCAACCAGATCAGCGGCGCTGACTGGGACATTGCGTACTTTGATATCTTCCATTTGAATAATCTCTTCCATGCTTGCTCACTGCCTGTCATAAACAGACGGCTTTATCGGTTATTTCACGACATTAGGCTGCGTATTGGCTGAATTAACGACCTAATGATGCTGTGTTATTGCTGTAGTTCTGAGGTGTCCGGTACTAGTAACTCGGCATCGCTGTTCCAGCTCGAAACAGGGCGGCTCAAACGATTTTCGGTTTGAAAATGGGCGATACGCCATATTCCTTCCTCACGTTCAAAGCGGATCGACAAACGCGCACTATTAAGGTGGGAACCACCAGCACTGAAGGTCGACACTTGCAACATGTTCCAGCTTCCGCTCGCTTGACTGCCATTAACCGACACACACTCAGAAGTTAGATAGTGCACGTTCAATGCAAAATGCGGTGGAAACGTGGCATATTTACCCAACATCGCCACAATATTGTCTCGACCATGATAGCCACCAAAGCTTTTGGCATAACGAGATCCTTTTCCTTCCCATACCGCTTGCTCGGTAAATAGCTCACCGAGTTCTTCCCATGGCGTATCTGGTGTGAGCTCGTCACACAGATCCATGTAGCGATGCAGACAGGCGCGGATCGCATTGACGCTCTCCAGCTGATCGACTCGGTGTTGCAATTGCTCCAGTTCCGTCATATCCACCTCTTAAGCGCGTTGCACAATCAATTCACGACCAATGCGCGCTTCTATTTTCACGTAACGCCATAATTTGTATGGGGTATCACCGACTTGAGTGGTACGCAGCAAGTTACAACATTGCGTGACCGTTTCGTAATCAGCTACATCGGCGAGTAGATAAGTGGTCCAAGGGGATTCTGTTGATGGCCCCACCATGGTTTGGTCATCATCCATATTGCCGATCACTTCTACGCCAGAGGTGTCGTGAATGCCATTCCACATCGCACCGAATGCCGCCCAAACGTCTAACTGCTCTTCACGTGGCGCATCAAAAAAGTTCTGGTTGATGCCTAGGCAAAATAGAACGCGTAGTGGTTTTGTATCTGACATAACTGTCTCCTTGTTATGAAGGGGAAATTTAAAGTGCTTAAGAATTTGTTTAACGAATGAATAAGTATCTGATGAGGCTTACAAATACCCGGGAGTCGGTTCTTGTCCGAAGAACACCGCGCCGGCGTTTTGCCAAGTTAAATCGCCCATAAAGGCATGTTGTGTGACCACTTGAGCATCATTCACAAAACGAGAAAGTGGGCTGGTGTTATACACCCCTGTCATTCCTGACAGCATTTGTGCTTTTCGCGTCACTTCGGCACATGTTCTCGACGCATGAGTAGAAGATAAACGCAGGTTGCTAATCTGTTGAGTCGTTGGCTGTTGGCCATTTTCGAGCGTCTCCCACGCTTCTTCCATCGCTTGATAGAAGAAACAACGCGCGGCGTTAAAATCGGCTTGTGCTTTAGCCACTTCCATCTGAGTTAATGGACGTTGACCAAGATTTGGTGCACCAGTAACAGAGGCGCGGCCAGCCGCCATATCGCGTAGCTCTTGCAGTGCCGCCCCAGCAATGCCAATGCCGACCACGGTCAGAACTTGAGTCGCGAAAGATAGCGCTGGATAACGGAACATGGTTTCTTGCAGTGTTGATGGACCACCGCGAACAAACGTCCAATCTTCACGGACTTCAACGTCTTTGACGACGATGTCGTGACTGCCTGTACCGGCAAGACCAGAGACATCCCAGTTCTTCTCAATGTGCGCCGCGCCTTGAGGTAACACAGCCATACGAGGCAAGCCCAATTTGTCACCTTCTTTCGGAGCGATACCAACCCCAAGCACATCAGCGCCCATGCAACCACTAGAGAATCTCCAGCGACCATTGACGATAAATCCATGTTCAGTTTGATCCGCCGCTTGCGCAGGGAAAATACCACCAGCGAATACAATGTCTGGCGTGTCGTTATAAAGGGTTTGCAACGTTTCCTCTGGTAACGCGGATAAATACACCACCCCCATCCCGAAGCTAGCCACCCACCCCGCCGAGCCATCCGCTTGGGAGATGGTTTCGATCACTTGGCAAAATTGAGAGGCCGTTAATTCATTACCACCTAGGCGCTGAGGCACTAAGGCGCGGTAAATACCGAACTCACGAAAACGTTCGATCACGTCAGGGCTGATAAATTGTTGTTGGTCGAATTCGCCAGAACGCGCACGTTCACGAATTTCATCCAAAAACACCTTAAAGTCAGCGCTTGATAACGCATCAAATGCTGATGGAGGTGTGGTTAACAACGGTGTTGCTAGAGAGTTCTGTTGAATCATCTTGGTGTCCTCATCAATGAGTTTATCTATCCAGTCATTGGGGGTGACTGCTGCACTCAGACTCCTTCCAACTTAGGTGGCATATTCCATGTCACATCCAAGCGATAGAGTGCAGTCGATGACACCTTGTGTCTGACTGAATGGGTCACATCCTGTACAAAGCACGTGTTAAGAAAACGTGATCTTTTATTTAAAATGGAATGAATTTAGTTGAAT
>NZ_WEKT01000063.1:0-26868 GCF_009874545.1 Vibrio eleionomae
GAATCAACATTCACATAGAAAGTTGAATAAAAAAAACAAAGTAAAAGCTTATAATTTTGAAATGTCTACAGATATAACCAAAAAGCTAAATGAGCTGTCTAAACATCGCGACAAAAAGAAAAATGCGCTAGTTCAGAGTCTGATAGAAAAAGCTTATGATGATATGAAAAGAAATAATGTCACACCGCCAAAGGAAAACTGAAATTTGGCGGTGTAAATAATTTAGATTCCTAATACTTTACCAATCAGAACAAGAGTAATCACACAAATCCAACTACTCCTCTAGATCCAGTTTTAGCACAATTACCATCGCTATTTACATTGTATGCTTAATAAGTACTTTTTACTCCGCTCGCAACTCCTAACGTCAATCACAGTTTCCAGAACATCAGTGATACGCTGACTAGAATCATCAATGAAGAACATGAAAGACTATCGGGAAAGAAACAACGGTAATAACCATATGTATGATCTATGCTGGATATATTAGATTGAGTAAGTTAGGAGCTATCGAAAACCTAAATACCGAGTGCCTATGTAGTGTGACAACAATCACACTACAGTAACTTGAGCAATTTGACTTTTTAAAATGGGTCCACCACAGGGTACATCATAAAAAATCAAATCAAACAATTTAATTTAAAAACATATAGTTAATTAACAAATTCAGATGACGCCAGCCCACCAATCGATTGGAAGGCCGCTAACTCAATGAGTTAGCGGCCTTTTGTTTTCTTGCAATTTGTAGTTCAAATAAATTTAGGTCACTAACGATCCTATAACAGCCAGTATCAGCTGTTTAATTGAATGGTAGTTTCATACCATGACGCGCTCTAACGAGGCGTCAAGCGCCCGCTGGGAGGAAATAGGCCTACTATCAATCACTGTTGTACTTCACTTTGAACCCAAGCCACTACTCGTGCGCCTAATGAAATGGATTGTGGAAAGTATCCTTCTCCTATCAATTGGTACACATACGAGCGGCTAAGCCCTGTCATCGCCATGACTTCTTTCAATCGAATCAAACAGATTGGTTGGTATTGCATATCATCACCTTTCGCTATTGGATTAGTTCGGGGTGATGATATATATGTGAGATTATTTAAACTCTAGAAACAGCAAAGCCGCTATTAAGCGGCTTTGATAAATGATATTTGATTTTAACGACAAACGCGCTGATCAGCTTTTGCAATCATTTCTTGCTGTTCTTTGATCGTTTCTCTTACCACTTTATCGAAGAGCTTACGTTTCTCGCTTGATGAAGCATGACGAATAAAATCAGAGAAAGGTGTGGATTTAACCTTTTCACGTTTAGTACCGATCATCCTTTCCTCCTTATGATTGTTGTAATCCGACGATGGTTTCTAAAGATTGACGATTGTACTTTTTGCGTAACAATGCGTCAATGTCAGTCACATTAAAATGAGGTCTTTCGTTCTTGCCGTCAATATTTTTTTCAATGAACATAATATCGATATCAGAACCAAATAATTTCTTCAATTCACTAACCACTTGTTGTGATTGCATAAATTGAGTCACAAACACTTCTTCTGGAACTCTTCGCCCTTCAACTTTCTCTCGTGCTTTCACCAAGCGCCATGCTTGCTCTGGCTCCTGATAGACAAAGATAATTTGCACAAACCTTCCACGCTTTAAAGAACGTTCAATATTGACCTTTGCTTTTTCAAAGCTAGACAATGTTGAATCCAAGATAAAGCTAACGTCTTTGTGTAACGCACGATCGTGAATCGCTTCTACCAGAAGAGTAGCAGCTCTTTGGAATAATGGTGAATTCTCGCCATGATAATCCTTGAACTCTTTGCGAAGCTCATCATTTTCGATATGAACTAGCGACATACCACTTTGAGTTTTAAACATACTCAAAATATTACGCGCTGTTTCAGTTTTTCCAGCTCCAGGAGAACCCGCCATAAACACAGAGACCGCAGACTCTTCTTGAGGCAAATGGTCCACCATCTTTTTAGCCAAAGCCTTTTTCATTTTTTTAGCTTCAGCGATTGCCTTATCGATAATCTCTTGATCATTCATTGCGTGTATCCCATGACAAATTACTGGTTAGCTCTCTGCATAAACAAACGTACAGAATTAATAACTCCAATCTTCATACACCAATGGTAAGCTGTTAAGCAAGCTACGAGGTTCTCTCCAGTTAAGCATAAATCGCTCCATCGGATGTTTGAATCGATCATTATGGTTACGTTCCAGTAAATGGACCATCTCATGAACCAAAATGTATTCTAAACATTCAGGCGGTTTCTTTGCCAACTCTGAATTGAGCCAAAGACGCTTGGCTTGAATGTTACAGCTCCACCAGCAACAAATGTACCGTAGTTAATCCCACCAGTTCGGCTAACCATAGCAAAATGCGCTAACGATTCCATATTTGGAACGATGAGCGACGAGATTTACATGTTCATACTGGCGCTGTCCGAACAACTTAAACGTTGTTTGGCTATATAAAAACAACTCATAAGTTGTTTATCTCGACAAATACAACTCCGAGGTTGTTTTAACCTCAAATTCCCATCCACACTTTCCTGCCTTTTCTTTTCTAACAGACTGCTTTCTCTCTTCATGTGCAGCGCTATAATGCTACTTGTTGCACCTATGTCACCATATCTGTTCAGCGTATTGTTTCCCTTCCATAACCAAGGAATTTGTTTTGCATAAATTACAGTTTCCACCGGAACCATTCGGCACCGTGCTTGGGCACGCTCCGGGAGGCGTAGCGATCTTTTCTAGCGATTATAAAAGTGCTGACCCTACCCAGTTTCAACACAATTCTGATTACCGCAGCTATATCGGCAATGAATATATGGGCCACAAATGGCAATGTGTCGAATTTGCTCGCCGTTGGCTTTACCTTAATCGAGGGCTTGTTTTTACCGACGTTCCCATGGCTTATGACATCTTTGCTTTACGCTATTTACGTCGAGTTGAAGATGATGCTTTACTGCCCTTCCAAGCTTTCAAAAATGGCGGCATGAAGAAGCCAGAAGCAGGCGCCCTACTTATTTGGGCAGCGGGTGGAGACTTTGAAGTCACTGGTCATGTAGCCGTGATCACTGAGGTGTTTGACAATAAAATTCGTATCGCTGAACAGAATCTTGAGCACTGCAAACTGCCTGCAGGCCAGCAATGGTGCCGTGAACTGCAACTCGAACACAGCAACGATGGTCACTACCGAATTATCGAAGGGTTTAGCTCGACAAAAATTCTGGGCTGGATGATTCAAACCGCAGAGACTGAGCATGCAGAGCCTGACAATACGACTGAATCCAGACTATTCGAGCTAAATAGTCGAGTAATTCAGGACAACGGACAATTTGCCCAAGCCTGGTTAGATCATAATGATGAATTGCTCGCCACTTTCTCACATGCTATGGAAGGCGATTTTTTAACTGAATCCCCCACGGAGCAGCTGCGCTATTTTAGAATGTCGGCCACTGCAGAGCGTGAATTGATTCGTGCGACAAACGAGCTGCACCTAATGTATTTGCATGCCACAGATAAAGTACTTCGCGACGATACCCTGCTTGCGAATTTCAATATTCCTCAAGTGCTTTGGCCTCGTTTAAGGCGTTCATGGCAAACCCGTCGTAATCAAATGATCAATGGTCGGTTTGACTTTTGCCTGACTCACAAAGGGCTCAAAGTTTATGAATACAATGCTGATTCCGCCTCATGTCATACCGAGGCAGGTTTGATTCAAGGATTGTGGGCCAAACAAGCCAGATGTGAAGAAGGCGAAGATGCTGGTGAAGATTTACTTACCATGCTTGCTGAAGAATGGCGTCATAGCGATGCCAAAGGCACAGTCCATATCCTGCAAGACGAAGATAAAGAAGAAAATTATCATGCACTCTTTATGCAAAGAGCCATGGCAAAAGCAGGAATACACAGCAAAATTATTCGAGGTCTAACGCAACTTCATTGGAATGATGCGGGTGAAGTCGTTGATAGTGAAGAAGAAGCCATTCATTGCGTTTGGAAAACTTGGGCATGGGCAACCGCACTCGATCAAATCCGTCATGAATGTGAAGATGATGCGCTCGCTCCACCTATTCGTACTGGCTCACCTGATGCGCCTGTTCGACTGGTTGATTTGTTATTGCGTCCAAGGGTTAAAGTGTTTGAGCCCCTATGGACACTCATTCCAAGCAACAAAGCCATTTTGCCTGTTTTGTGGAATTTATTTCCCAACCATCGTTACCTACTCGATTGTTCCTTTGAACTAACCGACGAGCTAAAGCAACGTGGCTATGTAATTAAACCGATTGCTGGCCGCTGTGGCGACAATATTCAGCTAGTCGATAAACACCAACAGCAACTAGAGCAAACTGAAGGACGTTTTTCTCACCAACAAAATATCTATCAAGAGTTATGGCGCTTGCCTCAAATCGATGGCTATCGCGTACAGATATGTACCTTTGCGGTTGGAGGAAGCTATGGCGGAAGTTGTATCCGAGTGGATCAATCATTAATTATCACGACTGATAGCGACGTTCTGCCATTGAGAGTGGTTCCAGATAACTCCCTTTAAGATTAATCACCCATAGTATCAGTGAACGACGCGAGCCGTTCACTGATAGACAAGCATCGACACATTCCAAATCCAGTCCCCCAGCTTTTGTGAAATGCATCTCTGCTCTTATCCCTCATATTGGCTAACACACATATCTGTTACTAAGCTAATTGAATATAAAAAATCAAACATGTCTATTCCTATATTAGCAAGTGAGGGTCCAATGAGAGTTCACTCCATTCGGTTGAAAATGATGCTACCAATTCTCTTATTGGGCATTGTATTACTTGGTATTTTTGCCTTTATGCAGATCATGGTGAAATATGAAGCTAAAGCCATGGAAAAGCAGACGCAATCCTATTTTGAAGCCATAGCGGTTGTGCTAAATGCTGATAGAGATATCTACCAAGCTCGTTTGGCACAAGCAGAAATGCTGACAGACTATGGCGATAAAGCATCGCAACAAAAAGATTTTGATGAAAACGCCAAGCAAGTGTACGACCGTTTTCAAAAATTCCGTGAATACCTTAAAGATGAGCCCGAACTGCTCACCCCTTTCCAAAATTTTGATCAGCTTTACGCGGATTGGATGAAGAGCAGTAAAAACATCACAACAAGCTACAAAGCAAAATTGGTGGTCGATAACAAACTTCAAGCATTAGACAAAGACTTTTATACACTACGTGACATGCTCGATACGATAGAAGCCGAGTTACGTAAAGAAGTCACCACTTGGACTGATGAGCAAGCCACACAAGAGCACCTCCAACTCTACCTCAATGCCATCGCAAAAATATTAAACGCCGACCGAGATATGTACCAAGCTCGACTTGCTGAACAGAAAATACTGGCAGGACTTGGTGACTATGCGCAAAACAAAAAAGACTTTGAAGAAAATACTCTGCAAACATTAAATCGCTTTCAGGGCTATTTAACCTTAATGGAAAACGAACCGAACTTTGTTCAGCCATACCAACGCTTTATCCCCCTTTTTGCTGAATGGTTTAAAACCAGTTTATCCATGCTCGAATCTGATGATGTGAAACAGATGACATCACATCAGGATATTCTTGCCCAAGCCGATAAAAACTTTAGTCTTATCCGCGATGTATTAGATCAAGCCGGAGAAATGGTGCGCACCCATGGTCGCAAAATGGAACAGGAAATAGCGCAAGATATCGCTCATTACCAAAAAATCGCCATCGTCATTATCGTTGCTGGCTTTATTGCCGCCTTTTTAATGGGTTACTTGATTCCCAAATCAATAACCAAAAATGTCACCGACATTTCACAACGGATTAAAGAGATCTCCGAAGGAGATGGGGATCTAACGGCTCGCATTAACTCAAAATCCAAAGATGAGTTGGGTGACTTAGCCCATGAATTCGATGGTTTCCTCACGAAATTACAATCGATCATGCGGGTTATCCAAGATAAAAGTTCAGCCTTAGGCTCATCCACGGAACAACTCGATCAGGTAGCAAACACGGTGAATCGCATTACCCATGTTTTGGTCGATTCATGTAACTCCATTGTGAGCGCAGCAAGTGAAATGTCGATGTCTAATGAGCAAATGTCGAGCGTGGCCCACAACACCTCGTCCGAATCAGGCAAAGCCGCCGATCACATTGAGCAAGGCCGTGGCGTGGTTGGCTCTTCACATCGCACGATCGATTCATTGGTCGATAATATTGATATCACCATGACCAAAGCTGAAGAGCTAGAAAAAGACTCACAATCTATCTCCTCTGTGTTGGAAGTGATTCGTGGTATTGCAGAACAAACCAATTTACTGGCTCTCAACGCGGCTATCGAAGCAGCTCGCGCCGGAGAATATGGCCGAGGTTTTGCGGTGGTAGCTGATGAAGTACGGACTCTAGCAACCCAAACAGGCGAGAGTACAAATCAGATTGAAACCATGATTAATCAGCTCACAGATAGCGTTAACGAAGCCTTTAACGCTATTAAAATGAGTAAGAATAATGCGACAGAAGCGGTTAGCAATTTTGATAGTGTGATAGCCGTTTTCGATGCATTAAATGCCTCATTTAATACCGTTCATGAACTTTCAGAACAAACAGCGCAAGCCACCAACGAGCAATCCACGGTCTCTCAAGAGATCAGTCAAAACCTTGTCTCAATGAAAGAACAAACCGATGGTGTTGATCAAGCATCACAAGAAATACGTTCACAATTCAATTCATTAAACGCACTTTATCAAGAATTGGATGCACAGGTATCGCAATTTAAAGTGTAACAAGTACCACGCTTCCTCTTAAAAGCTACAGTGTTTACTGTAGCTTTTTTTGTGCAAATTTTACGTATTTAAATCGCACCAAAACCGTTACCAAACGTTTACAATTCGTGCAAAAAAACTACTCACCTTCTCTTTACCTATTCCTCTAAAACACAGCCAAATTTATTTAAAATTAATAATTTTCAATCAATTACCTGAAATCTCACTATACACGCGCAATGTAAACAAATGGTTTCATATCAGTGGCATAAAAGTTGAATATTCAATTAATTTGTAAAGTAATTATTAATACTAAGTCGCTGACCAGATTGGTCAGTTTTTCAAGGAAGAAACGTTCAACAAGGAGAAACGTATGCCTTCGCAGCTCAACATAAAACGAGCACTGTGCTCACTCTCAATACTCGTCGCCTGTTCAAGTTATGCAGCGAGTCCTGCTCGTTTAGAAATTCAAAGCGCTTGGCCTCTATCATTACCTGCAAGTGGAGAAAGCGCTCAGCATTTTGTCGATGAACTCAATGCCACATCCGATCACAGTATGCGGGTAAAACTATACTCGGCGGGTAAATTGGTCCCCGCTATGCAAATTTTTGATGCCGTGCGGGAAGGCACTCTTGACGCTGGCTACACCTCTCCTTTGTATGTCGCCGGACGCTTCCCCGCAGTACAGCTATTCGGCGGAGTTCCGTTTGGCCCTCAGCCTATGGATTACCTTGGTTGGCTATACAATGGCGGTGGCCTAAAAATTTGGCGCGATATCTACGCCAAACAAGGAGTAATGACCATTCCATGTGGCTTGATGGATTCAGAATCAGGCGGCTGGTACACCTTCCCTATCAATTCCATGAAAGATCTCGATGGCAAAAAAATACGCTTTGCTGGTCTTGCCGGGGAAGTCATGAAAAAAGCTGGAGCCTCCGTCGTATTGCTCAGCAGTGGTGACATTTTCCCGAACTTAGAACGTGGTGTCATTGATGGCACTGAATTTTCGATGCCAGCCATTGATGCGGACATGGGCTTTGAAAAGGCCGCGAAATACTATTACGTTCCTGGATGGCACCAGCCTGCGGCGATTAACGAGCTGATCATCAATATGAAAAAATGGCAATCTCTATCCAAAACTCAGCAAAGCCTTATTGAAACCACCTGTAAAGAAACTGAGCTTTGGACCGTCACCTCAACCTCAGTGGCCAATGCACAAGCCATTAAGAAATTTGAAGATGCAGGCGTCAAAGTTCAGCCCTTCCCTCCTAAGGTATTAGCCTCATTTAAAAAAGCGACTGACGAAGTGTTAGCAGAACAGGCGAAGAAAGATAAAGATTTTGATCGCGTTCTGAAATCGTTAAACGACTATCGCCAAAAAACAGCGCTATGGAGCCAACACAAAGCGCTTTAAGCCCAAGCTCTGAATAGGCCATTCACACCTGTTCAGAGTTGCTATTCTGGCTCTCACCATTAAGGAGATGTGATGAATATTTTTTCTTCCACCGCAGATCTCATCGATAAAGTGTCGATGGCGACCGGTAAGCTGGGAGCACTCGTGTTACCTCTGCTGATTATCACCATCTTAGTTAACGTTTGCCTGCGTTATATATTCGACATCGGTTTGATTGAACTTGAAGAACTGCAATGGCACCTCAATGCGCTAGTGGTGCTCTCATGCTTGAGCATGACTTACTTGCACGATGAACATGTTCGAGTCGATCTATTCCATAATAACTTCAAAACCAAGACCAAATTGATCGTTGAGATCTGTGGCGTCCTGTTCCTCTTCTTGCCATTTTGCGTGTTAATCACCATGCACGCATGGAACATGGCAGAATATTCTTGGTCACTCAAAGAAGGCTCACCGATGCCCTCAGGCTTGCCTGCGCGCTACATCATTAAATTCGTCATGGCCCTTTGCTTAACTTTGTTGACTCTACAAGGCGTATCGGTACTGCTGCGTAATTGTTTAGCACTATTTGGCGTTAAACAGCACAGCAACACCGCCACCAGCCAAAGCATTAACGAGGAAGTCGCACTATGAGCATTTTGTTTGTCTTCCTCTTGTTTAGTGTTTTTATGGTGGTGTTATTTTCCGGATATCCCGTGGCATTTGTACTGGGCGGCGTGGGCGTGTTATTCGCGATTGTCGGCCAAATCTGTACCAATTTTGGGTATTACGACGTAGCCGAACTGCGCACCATTGGCTTTGTGGCTAACCGAGTATTTGCCACGTTAGCCAACTATTCTCTCATCCCCATGTCGATGTTTATTTTCATGGGTTTTATGCTCGAACGCTCCGGTGTTGCCGAACGTCTTATCATCGCAATGCGCAATTTATTGGGTAAAACCCCCGGAGGATTAGCGATTGCCGTTGTGTTGATTGGTGTGATTTTAGCTGCATCGACCGGCATTATTGGCGCCTCTGTGATCCTGCTCTCTGCCATTGCTCTGCCTACCATGTCTAAAGCGGGATACTCTCCTTCGTTAAGTGCCGGTACCGTCGGTGCTACAGGCTGTTTAGGCATTCTGGTCCCGCCCTCAATTATGTTGGTTGTAATGGGCGACCAACTTCGTATTCCGGTTGGCGATCTCTTTGTTGGGGCCATCATTCCTGGTTTGTTATTAGCGACCTGTTTTGTCTTGTTCTTATTTCTCTATGCGTTATATAAGCCCGAATTAATGCCTAAACTTGCCGATGATGAGCGGGTACCCGGCATACACTACGCCGAAATTATTAAGGCATTAATCGCCCCACTGCTTTTGGTCGGGGTAGTACTTGGTATAATTGTGGCAGGTATTGCCTCGCCTACCGAAGCATCTGGTATTGGCGCAGCAGGGGCAACCTTACTGGCTTGGTTTGCCAAGCAATTAACTTGGAAAGATGTGCAAGAGGTCTGTTATCGCACCGGACGTTCCGTCGCAACGCTCTACGCATTAATGTTCGGCGCTGCGTGTTTCTCTGTGGTCCTACGCGGCTATGGCGGGGATGATGTGATAGCCGAAGCGTTACATTCAATTCCTCTTCCACCCCATGGTGTATTACTGCTGGTAATATTTATTGTTTTTCTACTGGGATTTTTCTTGGACTGGATGGAAATCGTATTAATCATCGCTCCATTGGTCATGCCTGTACTGGTCGATTTTGGCTTTAGTCCAGTATGGGTAGCAATATTAATCGCGCTTTGTCTTCAAACTTCGTTTCTCACGCCACCGGTGGGTATGGCGCTGTTTTATATTCGCAATGCTGCTGGTCATTTAGCAATGAAAGAAATTTACCAAGGAGCAATTCCGTTCGTGCTACTTCAATTGCTGACACTAGTAATCGTATTGATGTGCCCCATACTGGTCACAGAATTTATTCATTAATCACCAAACTCAGCGAAAAGTAATAAGGTTGCCAATCGGCAACCTTATTTTATTGGGTCTTAATGCTGAGCTGCATTGGCGAGCTTTTTCGCCAGAGCGACACGGTTATCCATATCTGAACGAAAGCGATTCAGTGGACGAAATAGCTCGCGACGAGCCTGAAAATATTCGTTTTTGTTTATTGCGCCAAATTTATAAGCGGCCCGTAATTGAAAATGGGCTGAATCACATAACATGTTAACGCGGATATAAGCGATCACGACAGGGAAAGATGGAATATGAACGGAGCTACGATATTTTTTTATCGCACTATCAGGCAACGATTCTAATCCAACCGAAAGCCTCTTGTTATGCGTCGTTAAACGGTCCAATTCATCGCTATAAAATTCACTCAAATATTCAATTTCATCGCGAACGGTTGGCATGAGTTCCGCATAGAACTGCGAATACAAATAATGGCTTCGACTAGAATGATCAGGATGGCTAGCAAACGCCGCCCCTCGTGATAACCAATTGGCAACCGTCAGACCACAAGGAATCCGATTTTCACTTTGATTGAAAATATCATCCCACATCATCGCGGTATTGATGTCGTGAAAGGTGATATCGATATTTACTGTATTACTACTTACAACATTACAATTACTAGCCATTATTCTTCACCACATAGAGGGTCTCATTGAGCTCATGGTTCAAATAGTCAGACGTTGGGCAATGCCAATAATAAACAAGCAAGCCATTATTTTATTATTGTCAGTCATCTCAATGAACTAAATGGTGGAAACAACAATTCAGCCACCATAAATCGACCATTCAAGATTCTGCATAATTAATTATTTATTACGGCCATAATATGAATGTTGATGTGCATTCTCAAACCACACTTTCGATTTACGAATTGATATCACAAAAAGGAGTGATAGAACGAAAACATGACATAGTGATTCAACTATCTTCTACCGCAGGGCTAACCACTCGAAAAATATGGAATGGAATGGATTCAATGCAGAGTGCTCATGGCAGCGATTGTTCGACCATCAAAGAAACTACAGCGAAATAAAAGAAAAACTAACGGTTTTCCGATTACAAAGCTCAATCGACAGCGTTAAGCTGCATCCAACTCAAAGTTTTATCGTATTAAATAGCGGAAAGAACATACCGTCGTATCGATACCCAAATGATCTCCAGATGCAGAGCTTAGTACTTCACCAGCGAATAGGTTCCCCTATGACAAATAATCACCATAGGAGAACGCGTTTTTATTCTTTACTGCTCAAAACCATTCTCATTAATAATCAATTTCGAATTCTAGCTGAGTGCTATCTTCTCCATGAGAGGTAAATACATGGCCTAACCAAACGCGGATTTGAGGCATAAACCAATAGTAGATTTGTGGTGTTAATTGGTCGCTAAACTCATCATGTGAAATAGATACAGCAGGCCCCCAACCATGAATATTCTCAGGGAAGTATTGATAGGTTGTTGATGCAGAGAAGCCCAAACCGCCAGTCGTATATCCTCTTGCTCTTATTTGTTTTTTAGTCTCATCATTAGCGCGATCAGAGTAGGCCAAAATCGCCCCTAAACGTCCACTGTTACCAAATTGTTTATAGCCAGAAAGAGAGTAAGTTAATAAATCGCGGCTATGACGGTTATAGTCTGAATCTGATTTGATATTTTTACTTGTATCGACGTTACCAATAATGGTGTCGTTATATCCATTATTTAATGTTGGCTGGCCATTATTCACCGAAACATAAACCCCATAAGAGTCAGGAACAAACGGATAAATATTGGCAGTTTGATACCCCAAATCTAAACCCATAATATGCGAGTTACGATCCCAACTAGCATGGACAAATACATTATTTTGGAACCAACTTTTATAGATGAACTTCCCTGCATTTTTACCGCCGGCTTCACCTTGAATATTCGCTTGCCCGCGCATACCAATATCGGTCGCAAATACGGCCCAGTTTGACGTGTGCTTAGCGTAAGCAAATGCGCCGTATTGGGTAGATTCAACCCCAAAGATAAGGTTTTCCCAGAACGCATCATCATCTAAATCATCATAGTGATTGATTGTTGTCCCATTTTGCTGATTATAGGTTTCACGTTCTTTTAACCAAAAGTCACCGAAAAAGCCAAGATCATCAGTAAACATACTTTTACCACGCAAGCGCAAGCTAGCTTCCAGTTTACTTGAGTTATTATCGATCGATTCGCCAGCCGAGGTGGTCCCTTGCAAACGTAAGTTGTAATACCAACGTGAGCCTTTTTCTATATCCGTAAATTGAGTGAGCGTGCTTCCGTAGTTAGGGTTAAGGTAACTTTCTATCCAGTTACCATCGTCATGAGGGGATGAGAACGCTTGAGAGCTAAAACCAGCTATAGCAGTCAGAATTGATGCAGAGAGTATTTTATTCATACGATTGCCTATGTTCACGCTTTTTATGTTTATATGAAAGATTGGCACTCTATTTTTTATTTTTTGTGTCTATCTCAGTGGTTATATCGATCCCTTTATCATTACTAAGCCAGAAACGAAAAAGACCTGATATCCATTCCCCATTAAATAATGAGAAATCGATATCAGGTCTTGCCTGCACACGCAGTAACAATCCAAAGATCGAGCTAACAATAAGACGAAAAAATAGCTAAAACAACACGCGACAATAGAGTTTGTGATGAAGTTCCCCAAGCAAGATAGAATATGCAATAAAGATCACGCTAACCATCACAATTTAAACTAAATATATTTTTATAAATTTTATATAACGCGCCAAATAATTTAGAGATATCTAAATTAATGATTAAAAAATTATTCTAATTAGGTAGGAATGGTAACGAATACAGGAGATATTCAGTGCAGCATAATCAGTAACACCATGACCAATAATGTTACTGATTCGGTAAATAGGAAGGATTAAGCTAACGCTTGCTCTAATTGAGAGGCTATCGCTAATAACTCAGAATCTTGACCACTTGGCATGGTCAATAAAATACCTCCCAATGTAGAAGCAAACTGATGCGGTAGAGAAATGCTGCAACCATTGAGCACATTGGCAACCGTTGTGTTTCTTAAGCACAGCAAGTTAATACGGTCATATTCAGCATCTTGCGCCAGTGAAGATAGGCTTGGAGAGCTAATGACAACGGTCGGCATCAAGATGACCTTGTTCGAGAAGCACTGCGCATATTCTGCTGCCAGCTCATTTCTCGCCTGCTCAGTGGCAGCAAAGACCTCATCCGTCACGTTTTCACCTTTTTTGATGCGAGAACGAACTCGAGGATCGAGTTTTACACTCTCTAAGTCGAATTTATCTTGGTAAAAACGACGACTTTCAACCGCTGAAAAATGCCATACCGGAAGCGTTTGATAACGCTCAAGCAAATCTAAGTGCGCATAACTCACTTTAAAGCCTGCACCTTGAATTTTCGCTACTGCATGGTCAAACAGATCTTGGATACCCGCTTCAATATCAGCAAAACCAAAGTTGGTTGGAATAACAAACTCAATCTCTTCCGGAGCCATATCTAAGGCTTTTTTATTCGCTAACACTTCCCAAGCGCTCTGACATTCCGCCACTGTTTTTGCCATAGGCCCAACACTATCTAGAGCAAATGAAAGTGGTAAGCACCCTTCACGTGGCGTTGATGATTGCGATGGTTTAAACCCAGTTAACCCACAAAAAGCGGCAGGAATACGCAGCGACCCACCAGTATCGGTGCCGAGCGCAATATCCGCATACCCTTTTGCGACAGAAACAGCCCCACCACTGGTCGAACCGCCCGGAATACATCCTGCGAAAAGAGGATTTTCAGGCGTACCAAAATGAGGGTTCATCCCCAATCCAGAATAGGCCAGCTCCGTCATATTGGTATGGCCGACTAACGTGGCACCGGATGCTTTTAAACGCTGCACAGCCACCGCATCATGAGACGCAGGTTCTAAACCCAGTAACGTTGAGCCGCCCGAGGTTCCATAACCACAGACATCAAAGGTCGATTTAATCGAAACAAGAGCGCCAGATAAAGCGCCAGACTCATCACTGGCTACCCCTTTATCTCCAAATAATTGGGTAAAAATAGGACTAGATTCACTCGCGAGTTCAGCTTGCACTTTTTCAAAGTGCGGAGCAAAGGGCCGATCGGCCCAAGATACTTTTGCCATATCAAACTCCTTAGATGACGACTGCAAGTTCAGTCGAGTCATACGTTTTAATAATAGAGCGATCTAATACTGGATCGTACGCTTCCATCTTAAATTTCGGAGTTCTGCGCACACCACCAATCGCCGCGAAAGTACCGCATAACATTGCCGCACCTTCTGGCAAACCGGATTTTTCAATGAGTTCAAACAGAGAGCGAATCGCGGATAAATCCCCCCGTTGATATAGCGTCCAACCTTCACCTTCATCCAACCAAGATTTCAGTTGAATTTGTTCTAGGTGATCTTCAATCTCAGAAAACGCCCATAATTCAGAACTGACTGGCTTAGGACAAATTTGCTTAGAGTGCGCCACTGAAAACGCTTCCAAATCACGGTCGGTATGGTCAGAGGCAATACCAAACCACAATTTACCTTCTGCGTTAATCAATAAAGGCTCGACTTCACCTGATGTACCTTGGCTTAGTACTTCAATGGTATCGGCTTGAGTCAGCATTTGCTGCGCAACCTGATAAAACAGAGGAACGGTCGATGGGGGCGCAATGCCTAATTCAGCAAGTTCATCAATATGCTCTTGCACTGCGTCCATATTGCGCCCAGTCCATCCCGCTACAATCAGCTTGTTAAGCGCTAAATTGACTGTCTTTCCGTTGACTAAAAAATCCATAGTACACCTTAGTAATTATTCGGTAGATAAAGAGAGATAGAAGGGAACGCGATTAATAGCGCGACCATCAAAATCATGACTGCGACATAAGGCATACTGCCAATAATGACATCGCCCATTTTGCCGTTTTTTCTGGCGGAGTTAACCACGTAGAGGTTCAGGCCTACAGGAGGTGTGATCAGTGCCATTTCCACTAGCACTATCATCAAAATGCCAAACCAGATTTTGTCGTAACCCATCTGAGTGATGATAGGGACAACAATAGGAATCGTCGCAACCATTAAAGATAGGGTTTCGATAAAGAAACCCAAAATAACGTACATCAACACAATCACGAGTAGGGTCAATAATGGCGTCATGCCAAGGCCAGTAATGGTGCTTTGTAGTACACGGCCGACGCCTGCCGCCGTCATAGCGAAGTTCAGCACATAAGCACCAGAGACAACCAACATGATCATTGACGATATTTTAATCGTGCCTTTTAACGCATCGATAAGCATGTCGTGTGAATAACGGCGCGTCCATTTAGAAATGAGCAGAGAAAATAACACCCCGACAGACGCCGCTTCAGTGGGCGTTGCCCACCCAGCGTAAATCGACCCAACAATACTAAATAGCAAGGCAAGAATCGGGAGTAATTCCACTAAAGAAGCCAGCTTTTCACCCATTGAGCAATGCTGTTTAGGGCCACCCAATTTAGGCCAAATTGAACAGAGAATAATGGTCACGAGCATAAACATCAGTGCCATCCCCATTCCAGGAACAATCCCTGCTAAAAACAATTTGGGAATAGAGCTTTCGGTTAAAAAGCCATACACGATCAGATTGATGGAAGGAGGAATCAAAATTCCTAATGTCCCACCGGCCGCAATGGAGCCGGTAAATAACTTTTGGTCATAACCCAGCTTTTCCGCTTGAGGCGTCGCCACGGTAGCCACGGTTGCTGCCGTCGCCACTGATGAGCCCGATGTAGCTGAGAACATGGTCGATGTAGCGATATTGGCGTGAATCAACCCGCCTGGTAACCACGCCACCCATTTGTTCAACGCCATATAGGTACGCTCTGCAATACCGCTACGCAGTAAGATTTCACCAATCAGAACAAACAGAGGAACCGCAATCAATGTAGCGTTATTTGATGAAGACCAAAGCACCTGCCCCAGGCCACGCATCAAAGGAAAGAAACTAAAGAATTGGTCAATACCAAAAGCGAGTAAGAAGAGCACAATCCCAACGGGAATACTTAAAGCCAGAAGCCCTAACAGCCCTGCGGTTGTAAAGAAAATCATACTTCGGACTCCGTTCCGATAACGTCATCGAGCTTGGTGAACTGTTTGGTGCACACCAAATAGATGCCATAAATACTCAATATCGAAGAAGAGATAGCAAGCCAAACCCATCCAGCAAACCAAATGGATTGGGGAATAATTAATGGCGTCGCCAATGCGGTATTCGCTAACGAATGAGCAAGACCCGTTTTTGCCACCACAGTTTCAACCTTAGTCGCCACAAAAATGGCGACATAAGATAAAGACATAATGGCTAACAGATCGAACACGGCACGCAGTGCTTTCGGTGCCTGATTTCGTAAAATATCGATGCGTACATGGGCTTTGGTTAAAAGCCCATAACTTAATCCCCAACTGGAGATCGCGGCCATCAAATATCCTGAAATCTCATCAGATCCGGTAAATGGCACCTTGCACGCTCGCAACACAATTTCTGCGCAAATCAGCAGCACGCCAGCAAGCAAAGCTAACCCAGCAACTACCGCGACACCTTGATTAATGCGCTTTAAGTAATGAACGAGACGATCCATGGTATTAACCTTTTGTCGCCGTTAGGTGAGTCAGTTTACCGACCGAATCATTCCACTCTTTTGTCCATTTAGAACCGGCACGAGCAGCCCAATCTGGTAGTACTTTATTTTCTACAATGTCACGTGCTTTTTTCTTATCAGCGTCACTTGGAACCACAAGTGTCATATTACGTGTTGGGCCTTTACTGCATTTACCATTACCGGTTAAACACGCCACATCTTCTTTCACTGATACCTTGGCATCATCCCAAACCGGTTTTTCAAATTTCTCGGTCACTTCTTTTTGCAAGAAGGCTTGCTGCTTAGCTGATAGCGCATTCCATTTATCCATATTGATAGCCGTTACCACTGGATCCCAGCCACCAACAGGCAGAGTCACTAGGTGTGAAGCCACTTCCCACCACCCCGCGCTATAACCAGAACCAGCACCTGTCACAGCACAATCTAAAACGCCACGTTGCAATGCTCCGGGAACTTCACCAAAAGCGATATTGACACTTTGTGCGCCCAAGGCTTCCAAGAAGTTTGCTGTCATACGGCCAGAAGCACGAATTTTTTTACCTTTCAGATCAGCAAGAGAGCTCACTGGCGTCTTACAGAAAATCACTTGGGGTGGATAAGGCACAATGGCCAGAACTTTAGAGTTAAAAGTTTTCTTAAATACCTCTTCCACCATCGGGCGGGCCGCATCGACAACTTTATGCGCTTCATCGACAGTGGTGGCAATCAACGGTACATCTAACGCTTCTAGAGCTGGCGCGTCAGAGACTGCGTAATCGGCAACCGTCATACCCACATCAAATACACCATCACCAAGCATGCGGAATACATCCCCGCCACCTACGCCCATTTGGTCATGCGTTGTCATTTGTGCCACAAACTCGTTATTGCTGTCTTTCTCAAGAGTTTGAGTCCAGAACGGATTTTCGAATTGCTTGTTTAACGGCAAGCTACTCCAGCTACCGACAACCGCCAACGTGGTTGATGCAAGTACAGAAGTAGAACATAGTGCGGTCGCGACCAATAGGCCGAGTGATTTTTTACTAAACATACATTGAGTCCTTTCAATCATGGTGTTTATCCTTTTACTGATTCTTTTATCAAGAATTCAGTCTTTTTCCAGTGTTTATTTTCTAAGCGATAAAGTCAAATAGTCATTTTTTTGCAATAGTGATAAAAATAGGTTATCACCTTAAGGACAGAAATGAAGGCAAAGTAAGACAAGGAGTTACAATGACATTTGAACAACTAAGGACCTTTGCCCGCGTTGTAAAGCTCGGGGGAATACGCAAAGCCGCACTTGAAATGAACATTTCTCAGCCGGCGATATCAGCCAGAATCAGTGCATTAGAGGAAGAACTCGGAATCCCGTTGCTACACCGTTTAACCTCCGGCATCTCACCAACCAAAGAAGGTTTACGTTTACTGGCCCATGCCCAAAAAATCGAAGCAGATATGGCCAATATCAAAACGGAAATGACCCAAAACGAAAATATAGTGGGTATCTTGCGCATTGGTGTCGCAGAAACTATTGCACATTCATGGCTATCGCCATTTTTAAAAAAGTTACGCCAAATTTATCCCAAACTTGTCGTCGAACTTTCCGTTGATGTCTCCAATAACCTGCGGGATCATTTGTTAAACCGCCAATTAGATTTGGCAGTATTAATGGGGCCATTAGTGGAAGGTAACGTGGAAAACCGCCTATTACCTACTTTCGCATTAGACTGGTATTGCAGTGCTGCAGAGAACATAACGTCTCTTTTGGATTCGCCAATTATCTCTTTTGCGCGAGCCTCTCGTCCCTATCAAGAACTGAACGCAGAGCTTCTGAGCCGGTATGGCGACAGCGGTCAGATATTCTCGTCAACGTCACTTTCCGCTAGCTTAGAAATGGTCGCGAACGGCATCGGTGTAGGCACGCTTCCCGTTTGCCTAGCGACCTCTTTACTGCAATCAGGAAAAATAAAAACCTACGACCCAGGCTGGACACTCACCAACCTGCAATTCACGGCGTCATACCTCAACGATCCACGCGATGATACCGTGATAAAAATCGCCGACATGATGGAAGCCACAGCTCAAGAATATGCTGAAAATCAGTAGGTTCAGGTAAAGCCGACAACGCTCCCCCTCACCCCAACATTGGCAAGGTTGAAGCCACCAGCAAACTTGCCATTGACCAATTAAACCAACGCACATGATGATCATGTTTAAGAAACTGGCTAATTTTCTTACCTGCATAAACCCAACTTGAACAGCAAGGAATGTTAATCAACATGAAAGTCACAGTAATCACACCCAGTCCCCATAAACTTGCTGTAGGGTTATATAAACTGACTGCAGAAAGCGCCATCGACCAACCTTTAGGGTTCACCCATTGAAACAACATCGCTGAGAAAAAGGTCATGGGCCTATAGGTTTGAGTCTCTAGTGCTGGTTTACTGCGCGCGATTTTGACCGCCAAATAGAGCAAGAAAAGAACGCTCAGCACTTGCAATACTTGGTGCGCGATAGGAAAGCGAGTAAACACGCCCGACATACCAACGCCCACCAAAAACACCATCAAGCCAAACCCCATAGCGACACCCAAGATGTGAGGAATACTGCGAGCAAAACCGATGTTCGCCCCAGAAGTCATCAACATCATGTTATTAGGGCCCGGGGTAAAGGTAGAAACAAAAGCAAACAGAACTAACGCCAACAGCTGATCATTCATTTTTAATCCTTAAATAACATCATTCGATAAACAAAAGGATACGTAGAATGCAGCGCAATTTTGTGCTTATATTGTGTTCATTAGCCTTAATTAAACAATAATATTGCTCATGGATAAATTTAACGAAAGAATATTGCTCGAGCTACGCAAAGACGGCAGATTATCGAATGTTGAGCTTGCAGAACGCGTGGGGCTCTCTCCTTCCGCGACATTGCGCCGTGTACAAGATCTTGAACGCACAGGAGTGATCAAAGGCTATCGCGCTATACTCGACCGAGAGCAACTCAATATCGGCGTGGTCGCTTATGTCTCGGTTGGACTCAACAACCACAGCAGGCAATCTCAGTTGGCTTTTCAGCAACATATTATGGCCGTACCGGAAATTGTCGAATGCCACAACATTACAGGTATTTACGAGTACCTACTGCGTATTGAAGCCCGCGATTTAAAACACTTTCAACGCATTCACGCCGATGTGCTTGGCGAATCAAAACAAGTGCGCGAACTCAATACCACCGTGGTGATGGACTCCCCTAAAGACGAAAGACAGTAAAGCAAAATAGTCATTTAGAACTCTACCGCCTCACGCCCACCACACTTTTATGCGCATAAAAATGTAAAATTCCGCACTTTTCTGCGCATAAAAAAGTTTGAACCCACACTTTTCTGCGCCTAAAATAGTAACCCGGCGGGTAATTTCTCAGTAAACAGGTCTAACGGGGTTGGTATGATCAAACGTTCAATATTAGATAAGTTATTAAAATGGAAACATAAAGAACAGCGAAAGCCACTTCTTATCGATGGTGCACGTCAAACGGGGAAAACGTATCTACTACAAACCTTGTTGGGTGAAACTTTCCCAAATGTATTACGTATCGATTTTCTCGAATCTCCAGAGATGGCTGAAGCGTTTGCCGATTCATTAACGCCAGAGAATATCCTATCCAACCTTGAGCTTTTGACTGGGCAACGATTCAACCCTGAAAGCGATCTCCTTATTTTTGATGAAATTGGAGAATGTCCGGAGGCGGTTACTTCATTAAAGTTCTTTGCAGAAAAAGCCCCGACTATGTATGTGGCCGCAAGTGGTTCTAATATTGGCCTATTGAACTCATTCCCTGTCGGAAAAGTTGAGCAACACAATCTGCGACCTCTCACTTTTCGAGAGTTTTTAACCGCATCACAAGAACTTCCGTTAATTAACGCGTTTGAGCAACAGAAAAACTCGAGTGCGGTGCATACCAAGTTATTCGATAAGTTAACCGATTATTACTTTACTGGTGGTATGCCTGAAGCAGTACAAGCTTGGTTTTCTCTTTCGGATCAAAGCATTCTTGAGCGTATCGAAGCAGTAAACGACATTCATCGCAACTTAGTGGCTGGATATCAACGAGATTTCGGCAAATACTCAGGGAAAGTAGATGCCACCTTAATTGAATCGGTATTTATGAACATTCCATCTCAGTTGGCATCGGTGATGGATGAATCTGTAAAGCGTTTCAAATTCAAGGGCGTGCATGAGCGTAAATCCCGCTACAGCGATTTTGAGAGCGCAATTATTTGGTTAGACAAGTGTCGGCTCGCTTTAAAAAATTATCCTATCGACGGAACACCCCGCAGCCCGCTTGCCGCATATAGAAAAGATAACATGGTGAAGCTCTTCCTATTTGATGTTGGGCTTCTTAATCACATGTTAGGCATCAACTATAAAGAGATTAAGCAGCAAGATTACGAATATAAAGGGTTTATTGCTGAAAACTTTGTGCAGCAAGAATTTGTTGCTCAAGGCGTTGATCCTACATTTTCATGGGGAGACGCCAGAGCAGAAATAGAGTTCATCGCATCCGACACAGCGGGCAATATCATCCCTATTGAAGTCAAAAGCGGCAAAAGAACCAAAGCACGCTCACTTGAGTCGTACAAACAAAAATGCGCTCCGATAAAAACCATTAAGCTAACTGGCACCCAAGGCTCATCACCATTAGAAAAAGAGAATCTTGTTTTGCCTCTTTACTACAGTGAATATGTGGTGACTCAGCACTTAGAAAATTTATCGTAGCAAGTAAAACCAACGTGGCTGTATTCCGACCACGTTGGTTTTATCCCCTAGTGGGGATAATTGAATCGTTATCCCCACTAAGGGATAACTTATTTATGAAACTTGGAATTTGGTAAGGACTGTTTCATGATTTATAGCCCGCAACAATTGGCCAATCAATTAAAGCTTATTCGCACTAAACATTCGCTGAGCCAATCTGAGCTTGCGGAAAGGGTCGGCATCAAGCAATCCACCTTATCCAATTTTGAAAATCACCCAGACACAACGCAGTTAAAGACAGTCTTCAAAATCATTCAGGCATTGGAGTTACAACTCACTGTTAGTGATAAAGAACAAAAACATACCATTACAGATCCTTCTGGTGAGGTTTGGTAATGGCTTCTCTTATTGCCTATATAAATGGATTACTGGTTAGTGAATAAAACAAAGCCTCCCAGCAGATTTTCTAGAATATGTCTCAGAGGTCATTTTTACCCACTCTTTAAAAATGATTAAAAAATTAGATTTTGTATCATAATCACCAAATATAAATATCCCCACTAAGGGATAAATCTAAAAGTATAACAAGATAGACTTTTAGAGCACACGCCCACATAAAAAGGTTAAAAGTTCATTTAAATGGACTTTTAACCTCAAAGAACACAGAGTACTACCGATGAGTCGTTCCTCTACCATCACATAAACCTATCACTTACCACAGATTTTCATTAATCATCCTGTGTTTTTCATGTATCTTTAGTGCAAAGCAAAATGCATAAAGATGAGTATGAACCCGAACTACTACAACCAAAACGCCCAAGAGTTTTTCGACAACACTGTTGCAGTGGATATGTCTTCGTTATATCAAGCGTTTGAAGCCCATTTACCTAAGCACGCTAACGTGGTGGATGCAGGGTGTGGTTCGGGTCGTGATACCGGTTATTTTCTAAGCCAAGGCTACAATGTCACCTCATTTGATGCATCAAAAGAGATGGTTAAACTCGCCAGTGAACATACAGGTCATGCTATCTCGCACAGCACCTTTCTTGATTTTCAGTTAACGCCAGAAAGCCAACATGGTATTTGGGCCTGTGCCACCCTTTTGCATGTTCCGCAAAATGACTTAGAAAAAACCTTTGCTCATATAGCCACTTGGCTTAAGCCTAACGGTATTCTTTACTGCTCATTTAAATATGGCGAAGGTGAAGTCGAACGTGGTGACCGCCGCTTTACCAACCTCACTGAATCCTCGTTAAAACAAGTAATCAGTGGATTGGAATTAGAGGTGAAAGAGCTTTGGGTCACCCATGATCTCAGAGCTGGCAGAGCTGATGAAAAATGGCTGAATGCCATCTTGGTGAAGTAATCCTATGCCAACGTCACTACTTACTCTCGACCACGACATTCTCACCACGGGTGATAACGACCCGTTATTAACGCAGCTTTTACACGCCATTAATCACGCGAGCGAAATCGAAATTGCCGTGTCGTTTATTCGCCAATCAGGCTTTGAACTGATCAAACAAGCGTTGCTGGATGTGCTAGAGAGCAAACGTCATCACCATTCGTTGAAACTGCGCATTCTTACGTCTGATTATCTCGGTATTACCGAACCTGTTGCTCTACGTGGTTTGCTCGCTCTTGAAGGCGATGACGTGCAAATCAAAGTGTTTGAGACGGATAAGCAAAGCTTTCATATGAAATCATATCTGTTTGTGCGCACTAATGAGCAAGGTATTGTCACTGAAGGCTCTGCTTTTATTGGTTCGAACAACATCAGTCGCCCAGCGCTGACCAATGCTCATGAATGGACACTGCGTTACGATTATAAAGCCAATAGTGATAGCCATACTCAGCAGCAATTTTTTAATATTCGTCAGAAGTTTAATGCGATTTTTGAGCATCCTAATGCTAAGACTTTGAGTGATGAGTGGATTGATGCCTACATTCCTCGTCGCCAACAACCTGCGCTTAAAGACATCACTCTCGCTGTAACTGAAGAAGAAATCACAGAATACTGGCCTAACCTAGCCCAAGAAGAAGCGCTCACAGCTCTGAATACTACGCGTCTAAACGGTTATGAGCGTGGTTTAGTCGTGATGGGTACAGGCATGGGCAAAACCTTTCTCGCCGCCTTTGATGCTCAGCAGATGAAAGCAAAACGCGTGTTGTTTATTGCTCATCGCGAAGAGATTCTTTCCCAAGCATTAAGCACCTTTGCCAAAGTACATCCCGAGAAATCATCGGGTTACTACCACGGTAAAGCAAAGGAAGCAGAGAAAGAGCTACTATTTGCTTCAGTGCAAACCATAGGTAAAGAGTCGCATCTGAGTCAGTTCGCGCTAGATCATTTTGATTATGTGGTAATCGATGAATTTCATCATGCCAGCGCATCGACCTATCAAAACGTGTTGAACTACTTTGAACCAAAATTCTTATTGGGGTTAACTGCAACCCCAGAGCGAACCGACCAAGCCAACATCTTGGCGCTGTGTCATAACAACTTGGTCTTTGAACGAAACTTAGTGCATGGCATCGACGAGAAGATTTTGGTGCCATTTCACTACTATGGTATTTGGGATGACAGCGTTGATTACCAAGCCATCCCGTGGCGTAACGGTAAGTTTGATCCTGAAGCCTTAGAGAACCAATTCGCTACGCAAAAAAGAGCGGCGCATATCTTCAAGCATTGGCAAATTCACCAACAGCAACGCACGCTGGCGTTTTGTATGTCGAAACGTCACGCTGACTACATGGCAGACTATTTCAATACACATTTTGCTCAGCAAAACAAACGAGCGATCGCGGTCTACAGCGGCTCAAAAGTTCTGCGTAATGAAGCATTAACTCAGCTCGATAATGGCGATATCGACGTTATTTTTTCCGTCGACCTATTTAATGAAGGAACCGACTTACCTTCTATTGATACCGTCATGATGCTCCGCCCTACCGAATCCAATATTGTGTTCTTGCAACAACTTGGTCGAGGTTTACGCCGTCATCAAGATAAAACGCATCTCGTAGTGATCGACTTTATTGGCAACCACAATAGCTTTTTCAGCAAACAAAGCTGGCTGGGCATTGATATTAAAGGAGCAAACGGTGGCAAACCAATTGACCGCCCTGCTCCAGAATTAGGCGAAGGCACCTATATCAATATCGACCCGCAAGCCGTGGATTTTTGGCAACGCTTAGCAAGGCAGCTACGCACCAGCGCCAAAGAAGATTTTGCCGATCTCACCGCCTATTTAGGGCACCGCCCAAACGCATCGGAGTTCTACATCGCCAACAAAGAAGATCGCTTTGCTAAGGTCAATAAACAGCACGGCAGTTGGTGTGAATTAGTCGCTGAAATGAGTGACGATGAATTACTCCAAGAAGTCGTAACAGAACACCGTGATTTTCTGTTCTACGCTGTGCAAACCACCAGCTTAACCAAATCCTTCAAAGCCATCTTGCTTGAAGCGTTTCTGATCTTAGATGGTTTCCGTACTCCACCAAAAATAGATGCACTCTGCCAACGCAGCCGAAAAGTCATCGATGGTTATCCAAGCATTAAAGCTAAGGATTTTACAGGCAAAGAAGCACAAGTCGCCATTGCCGATACCACGGGTGTTAAATGGCAAAAATACTGGGAGAAAAACCCAGTGCATTTTTCCATGCAAGCCGACAAGAAAACCAACATCGCTTGGTTTACGCAAGTGGGTGAACGCTACCAAGCAAACTTTACTGTGAAAGAACAGCATGTGGAGTTGTTGAGTCGGTTGGTGAAAGAGTTAGTGGATTATAGGTTGGTTGGGTATTTGGGGGAGTGATGGGATTTGTAGATTAAAGACGGGAACATCTGTAAATCGTTTCTGTCACAAAATTTTTTAGAACCAAGGCTTTCGTTCATTTATTTACACTCTTCGTCTTAATTGAATTAATACCACCATTATTATTTTAGCTGTTGATCTGAATTTTGAGTGCCAGATCCACCGATTAGACACCGAAGGGATAATGTGACTCTCTGGGAATTTTCATCGAGCAAGTTTTTGCCTCTTCTTTTTTTGGCATATTCTGTTTTTATTTAATTGATTGGAATACGATATGTTGTATGACATTTTGATAAAAATAAACTGCATCAATGTCCTTTCGGTAACCTCGACACGGAGACTTGTACTTGCTCGAGTTGTTATGAAGCGAGGAAATGGAGAGCGTCGAGTGAGGCATTGCATGCTGCTACGATGAAAAACTTTGCCCCAACAGGGTCTTCGATGCCAGTCAACGCCCCTCAGACTCAAAATAACGTACAGAAAGAAACGTCTAAAGAAAAATACGAGCGACAAAGGAAAGAAAGATACCAAGAACTGCAGAAAGTGGATCCAGCCAGTATGTATTGGCCGCCATATAACCCTATAGCTAAAGAAGGTGAGAAAGATATTCATATTCGATATACGCAAGGTGTTGTTGAAACTACTGTTCTTGCTCCAGAAGAATGGAAAGAGTTTTTTGATGCGCTCGATAAAACTCAAAATATTGGCGGTGCCATGAAAGGTACTTACGATGCATTTGATACTGCTAAAAAATTAGGAGGTTTTGGTGTTACAGCTTATGTTAAAACACATAATGGCGTCGATTACCTTATTTTGAAAGGTTACAAACAACACATGAAAACGTTGCTCGCTGGTAATCGTTTTAAAGCGTCAAACCCTCAAGTGGTCAAACTTGGCTTAGGTGCTTTGGATTCAGTCAAAGGCATGGCTCGTTATGTCAAGATCTATGCCCCCATGGAAATATTGGTTGGCTCAGCCATTAACGTTTTAAAGTATGTGCTCAATGATGAATACACTTTAAAAGACCTAGGAGTCGATGAGGCTAAGTTACTTATTAATGTTTTAGTTGTGGCAGGTACAGCTTTAGCTATAGGTACTCTTGCGGTTCCAACAACAGTTTTAGGTACTGCTATGATTTTGGTTTCGGCTAGTTTATTTATTTGGACTGCTGATCAAGCTACTGATTTTGAACAAAAATTGGTGGATTTAGTTTTAGAGAATTTTGATGAGTAAATTTTTAATATCCTTACTGTTGGTTCTAGCCTCTAGTTATACATCATACATTACAATTAAACCGTTATTTTTTCCGATTGAACGAATTGATAAGGTGTTATTTAGTGATTTAGCTTTGCCATTTATTGCAACGTGGGGTGTTGCAATTTTTAGTGTTATATCATTCTATTTATCGCTAAAGTGCCTAATAAAAAAATGTGAGTATAAAAACAATATTAAACTGTTCTATATTTCTTTATTTTTAGGTTCCAT
>NZ_WEKT01000064.1:0-26578 GCF_009874545.1 Vibrio eleionomae
GTCAAGAACATCTCTATCCCATATATTTACTGGCAACTTACAAAGTATATTACTTCTTAATTTTTTATATATTATTTCAAGATCATATGGGTCCCAATACCTGTTATTATATATAACTGCAGAAGGGACATTCAAAGAATCTAGAACCTCTATATTTTTTTGTATTTGTTCTTTACTTATATTTATGCCTACTTCTTTCAGGCGTGAATAACTATTCTCTCTATGTCTATATATAGTTTGTCTTATATAAGTGATGAGAAACTTATCTTTTCCATCTTCTACAAAAGTGTCATTTTCAATTGAATTATCTATATTTTCTTTAAATTTCTCGTAGTACTCACCATAACCTGTACTTAGCTCTTTTTCGGTTTGTTCAAAAAGAGTTTCATTCTCTTGCTCTATTTCAAATGAAGATTCATCAAGTACAATTGTTCTACCAATAAATTCTTTAAGAAGCCTTCCCGCTCTACCCCGCAAGTTTGAAAATTCATAGTTTGATAGTTTAACATTCTCTCTATTTTTCATTCTCTTAGTAAAGAGATATGGGTTTCTTACAATTATGTTTGAAGCCGGAAAATTAACACCCTGCATCAATGTTGTCGTACAAACAATGTTATTTATGATGCCGTTCGAAAATGATTCTTCTATAGCAGAGCGAATATGTAGTGGAAGTTTACCTGTATGATAAGCGACGCCTTTCCGTACTAGGTTAACCAAGTCATAGTCTTTATGAACGAACTCTGCAATATATTCAGCTAGCGACTCAACTTGTTTTATATTTTTAGCATGTGCATTAGTGGATAGATAAATGGCTGTCTTTCGTGCTTGGTTAGCTGTTGGTGAAAAAATTAAATTACTTTTATTACTTATACGTCCGAGTATAAAATCTAAATAACTATGGAAGTTATCATTGTATTGCGTACCTCCTAAGCCTTTAATTTGTTCATTGTGCTGAATGACAATAGAATTTGGCTCTTCGGAAATATCACTGTATTGATTGAAATAGAACTTTCCATTGAATTTTGACACTGAATAAGTAATATTCACCACTGGTGGTACTTTTGTTTCTGCTTCATATGAGACTTCATTAAATATATCAAACCCGAGATTTCCTACATTTTTTAATCTAGGCCCACTTAGAATAATTCTTTTCGTATTGGTCTGATGCTTTATCTCTTTCAGAAAATCATATAATATTTTTGACCTCTGATCTCCATCATTTGCCACACGTTCAATATTTTGAACTTCATCTACAACTAGCATATCTAAGTTCTCGAAGTGTGTTTTTTCACTGAATCCTGAAATAGCTCTCTCCTGAGTTAATACATAGATATACTTTTCTGGTGGTTCTTCTTGAATGTGAGTAAATATTTCAGCATCATTAATATTAAATTCTTTGACCAAGTTTGAAAGATCTGTAGTCACCTGATTTACAAGACTTATCGTAGGGACAACATATACTATTTTTTTATATTCTTGTGTTAACTTTTGAATTATTTTCAAGTATATTGAGAATGATTTCCCAGCTGATGTTGGAGCTGATATACAAACAATTTTGTTAGTGTCGATAGAGTCCCAAACACTCTTCTGAAAATCTGTTAGTAGATAAGTTTTATCATGAATATTAACTTCATACTTTAATTGGTTTGCAATAACTGAGAGCTTGTTGATATAACTGCTAAATGGACTGTAGATACCTTCATTTTTATAGTTCTCATCAACTAACACTGTTGATGGAGCTATACCCATCCGAGTCAATGCTGTGATAAATATTTCTCGCAATGAGTCTTTGTAATCTTTGTTTGAGTATTCCCATGATAAAGCAATTGCCAATATTGCTACACGCTTTGCAAACTCTTGATCGTTTCTCGATAGCCTATCAACGACCGATATAGCTTCTGCCAATTCCTTTCTCTCAAGATGAATTGTCGGAGTATCGATCAACCCTAACGTAACTGCGTAATTTTTATGCTCAATCTTTAAAAGATTGTTTACAATTTCTCTTTGTGAGTGGGATATATTATTCATGAATCAAAACCTTCCAACATCCCATCAAAATCCCAAAAAGGAAACACTATATAGTGAATTCTTTGGATTAATGGTTTACTTATATCTTTTGTTACATCAGAATCTAATGATGAGAATTTTTCAAGAATTATGTTTTCTAAATTTTTCTTTATTTCTTTTTCACATTCAGCAAGAGGACTTTTTAATTCATTATATGATATTAGACAGACAAGTTCATATCTTACATTCTCTAACTCGCCATCTTTAAGTTTCTCGGCAACATCTTGTAGTTGTGGATCAATAAAATCATCATATGTATATAACAACAACTCTTCTTGTAAAGAATTATAAGTACCAATTATGCTGCTAATAGATTCGGTAAAAGCTTGTTTAAATTTATAATTGGATTTATATGCTTTGGATTCTCCAATAAAAATAATGTTTTCTGTATCACTTTTTCTGTAGTGAATTGCATCGGCACCGAAACGCTCGTGTCCTCTACTAGTCGTCAATGGCATTTTTCTCAATAAAGCAGGAGCTTTGAAAAAATATTGCAGGAAATTGAATAGCAATAATTCACCAAATTGACCTTGTGGGATTCCCTTTCTGAACTTGTCTCTTGCCAAACTATCTATATGAGATGAAGCATTTTGGTAATCATAGCGTCTTTTCTCTAATTCTTTTCGAAAAAGATTATTATATTTATCTTTACCATAAACCCAACTACATACCGTATTCTTCAACTCCCGTAGAAAATCACTTCTTCTTTCTTGCAAGTCTGTATAGTTTATGCATACACCTTTATGGGTTTTACCCTCTGGCTTGGTTAAATCAAACGTGAAATGACAAGTGTGATTTATTAAAGAATCAACATTAGTCAATAGATTTTTAATTTTTTCTTCATCCATATTCAAAACTTATTTAATTAAAACTGAGGATTTATGGTTGGAAGCATGTAACAGTTCTTATACAGTCTTATACAGAACCACTCTGTCAGAAAGGTTCTGTATAATCTTCCTTCCCTACGCTGTGGATAGTTTAAACATCATTATTTCAGATAGTTATCGAACTCTTTATCCACATAAGCAAAAATACCGAATGGTCCTTTTTAATCTATCCACTGAGCCCAGTTTTAGGTTTTGTATATAAGAACCGTATAATTTACTCGTTCACGCTACCTCATCTTTCAATTAAGAAAATGCTTATAAGCGCACACAATCAATTTGCATATATTTACATAAAATTGACAAGAATCCCACGGCATTTTTAGTGATAAATGTCTTACTGCTAACCATTTAATCAATACCGGACATAAATTGGGAGTTAAACGGAAGTGCAGACAATAAAAAAGGAGCCATGATTGGCTCCTTGGTGGGTTTGATAAAGGTAGAATATGCGTGCTTACACGTGGAACTTCTCAATCAGTCCAAGCTGAGTTCTGGCTTGATCTTTTAGCGTTTCACTTGATTCCGCGTTGCTCACTGCACCGCGAGCCGTTTCTTCGGCTGAATCACTGATATGTACCACGCTTTGGCTGATCTCTTTCGCTGTAGAACTTTGCTCTTCTGTTGCTGTAGCTATCTGCATGTTCATTTCTACGATTTGGCCAATCAACGAACTCATTTGCACCAAGCCTTGGTCGGCTTGTTCGGCCACAGCGATATTGGAATCATTTTTACTCAAGTTCACGTTAATGACATCCACAACTGCACGAATCAATTTTTGCATAATTTCAATCATGCTCTGAATCTCTTCAGTGGATTTCTTAGTTCGACTTGCGAGGTTACGGACTTCGTCGGCAACCACTGCGAAGCCGCGCCCTTGTTCGCCAGCACGGGCCGCTTCGATGGCCGCGTTCAGTGCCAATAGGTTAGTTTGCTCTGCAATGTCTTGAATGGTTTCGATGATACTATCGATTTTTTCACCATACTCATTCAGTTCAATCGCAGTTCGTGATGTTTTCTCAATCTGTTCAGCCTGCTCTTTAATGTTATCGATCGCTTGCTTGATGCTTTGACCAACATCTGCAGTTTGCCCATGTGCTTGTTCTGCTGCCATCATGGTATCTTGAGCACGCTGTGCGACCTCGGCAACCGAGCTTTCCATTTCGGTCATGGCTGAAGCAGTGGTTTCAAGCAAGGTACGTTGGCTCGATACCGCAGCTGTTGTTTGATTGCTAATGGTCGCATTACTGTCCGCCACCTGGGTCAACTCTTGGGCAGAGCGACTTAAGCCAGAGAAAGTCTCGCGCAAGTTACCTGCTAACCCATTTAAATAGCTACCAAGTTCACCAAATTCATCTTTTGTTTTTTGCTCAAATTCGACCGTTAAGTCACCTTTCGTCATTTGAATCAACGCTTGTTTAAAGTTCTTCAAAGCTTTACGAACTGAAGAAGCAATCCAAGCCGGCACAAAAATCGCGATGGCCAATGCGATCGCACTGACGATAAACATGGTTTCTTTAATTAAATTGATGCTTTCTTCACTGCTTTGACGTGCTTGAGTAACAATCTTATCCGACTCAACAATAAATTTGTTCACTGAGTCTTGCAGTGCGGAGGTATTCGCTTTAATTGTTGCCATGTTTGTATCAGTTTGCTCTTTGAGATCGTGGCGCACTTTGTAATAGGCAAACAGGCCATCAGGATTTTGTATTTCATCGACTAATGGGTTGATCATTAAGCTAAATAGCTTGCCTTTATCAGTGTCATAACGCTGGATTTCATTAAAGCGGTTTTTGAGGACAACACTCATCCCTTCCAAACTGCTCTCCAACATTTTTAAATTTTTACTCACCAAATAATGGTTAAATGCATTCAGTACTTGCTTGGTTTCACGCTGTAAACCAACAATGGTTAAGTTAAACTGTGGGTCGTCGGTAAAACGTCCGGTCGAATACTTCTGCAAGTAATAGGTTAAGCGTCTTTCTACGTTACTGATGGTTTTAAGATGCTCATCGATTTTGGCTTCATTAATCAGAGTCTTACGACGAATCTCCATCAAATTTTTACCCGCGTTTGTGTAGCTTTTACGCAAGTTGGTGATTTGATCAATATCAGCCGCAAATGCGCCACCTTTATTCAGGCTTGAATTACTGATGTCATTGATGGTGGACTCAATTTTTCCGTTCATGCCGGAAAAATCCTGCTCTAATTGGCTAATTTGAGCCGCATCATCGACTGCAAATACGCTGACCACGTAGTTATTTTGCTGCAAAACATCCGTTTTCAATGTACCTACTGATTTAGAGAGCGGTAAAGTTACACGTGTTACTTCTGATATATCCGTATTGATTTTATCGACCGAGAAGTAGTTTACGGCAACAAGAATTAACAGGAAGACCACCAAGACTGCGAAGCCGCCTATAATCCGAGAAACTAAAGACATAATATGTTACTCCAAAACCGTTATTACTGGCTTAAGCTTGGTTAATCTTTAACGAACTGTTGGTAGTTATCTTTGGTCACCAATTTAAATGGTACCCAGTGCGGCGATTTAACGCGCTCACCGTTTATCATTTTATAGGCCATTTCAACTGCAGCTCGCCCCTGTCCGACAGCATCTTGTAATACGGTCACATCCAGATCGCCTTTCGACATATCGATTAGCGCATCTTTGGTCGCATCAACGCCACCCGTTAAATATTTTTTCGGGTCTTTACCGGCATCACGTAAGGCCATAATTCCGCCAATGATCATTTCATCGTTGTTGCCCAATAAAATATCAAAGTCGACCCCTTGTTTGATCCAATCAGAGACTATTTTGTAGCCTTTATTACGCTGCCAGAATCCAGATTCACGTTTAATGACCGTCAGGTTTGGATATTTTGCTACCACGTCGTCTACATCTTGGGTACGAGTACGCGCCGCTTTATGATTCATGTCTCCCATCATTAACGCGATTTTGCCTTTGTAACCCGCTAATCGCGCCAACTCTTCCATTTGCATCGTGCCGGATTCAAGTTCGTTAGACCCGACGTAAATCGTGTTACGCGGCATACCTTCGAGATCGTCAGTTGGTTCGGTGTTAATAAAAACCAGTGGCACTTTCTCAGCATATTTAAACAGGGATTCGTTTTGTTCCGGGGTACCACAAGGAAATATGATGATGGCATCCGCCCCTGCTTTAATGTAACTCTCTATCTGTTGCACTTGGACGGCAAAATTATTTTCTGCCGAGTCTATGTAAACGTCATCACGTCTATCATCGACCGCTTTTTCAATACTAGAGGACAATAAGTTACGAAAGTTATCTTCGGAACTTACGGTGACTGCGAGGAATTTGGCATTGGCCATTGGCACATGGAGCAACATACTACCGAGCAATAACGCGGCAGCAATATGAATTCCATGCTTAAAACGCAGTTTAGAACGATTCATAAAGTTCAACTCCATGTTTCCTAACTCACGGCTAAAAACTTGAAATAAGTATAGACGGCTTCTTCAAATAGCCAATTTGGCACGTGTTACAAAAAAACCTAACTTTTACAGAAACAAAATCAACAATAACAATGCCTTAAAAATCTTTTTATGAATAATTCAGTTTATGTCGAAAGAATAAAAACAAGATCTAGATTGCAATTATTAAAATTGATTATTCACTCAGTTAAGTGATTTATTTTGAATAATTTATCCTCTGCCACTTTCGACTAATCATCTCACTGCACATCCATTTTCTCTGTTTTGATGTGCATTCCTCTACTTCGATAGAACAGCGTTGGCATTTATTCCTTCACCTCCGCTAAATTTGCTGCTTTTTTTCTATTCGAAAAACCCTCCTTTTTATGATTTTTTACTCATCTAGAGAGCATTCGGATAAATATTGTTCACTTTCGGCACATTAAGGGTTGATGCTCGCAAATTGACAGGTAATATGTGGACTTGAAACTGTAAAATTCTCTACAACTGAATGTTTCGACTGTTTTTTGTTCAATGTTGAACAAATCGGGCATTGGGTTGAATTTTTACTTCTATGGAGACAAAACAAAACATGACTTACGCGCCTGTAACAGACGTATTAAGCGGAAAGCTCGCAGTAGACAGTGAAGTCACTGTTCGCGGCTGGGTTCGCACACGTCGTGATTCCAAAGCTGGAATCTCTTTCCTTGCCATTTATGACGGCTCTTGTTTCAACCCGATCCAGGCCGTGGTTCCTAATAATCTAAATAATTACAACGAAGAAGTTCTTAAACTGACTACAGGTTGCTCTGTAGAAGTTACAGGTACTGTTGTTGCGTCTCCTGCAAAAGGTCAAGATTTTGAACTCGCTGCAACCAACGTAAAAGTAGTTGGTTGGGTTGAAGATGCTGATACTTACCCAATGGCGAAAACTCGTCACTCAATCGAATACCTACGTGAAGTCGCTCACCTACGCCCACGCACTAACGTAATTGGTGCTGTAGCGCGCGTTCGTAACTGCCTGTCACAAGCCATTCACCGCTTTTATCACGAGCAAGGCTTTAACTGGGTTTCAGCACCGCTAATTACTGCTGCAGACGCAGAAGGCGCTGGTGAAATGTTCCGTGTATCGACACTGGATCTAGAAAACCTTCCGCTAACTGATGAAGGCAAAGTGGACTACAACGAAGATTTCTTCGGTAAAGAAACCTTCCTAACGGTATCTGGTCAGCTAAACGCAGAAGCATACGCATGTGCGATTTCTAAAGTGTACACATTTGGCCCAACGTTCCGTGCTGAAAACTCAAACACAAGTCGCCACCTTGCAGAATTCTGGATGGTTGAACCTGAAGTCGCATTTGCCGAACTAGACGATGTTGCGAAACTGTCTGAAGAGATGCTGAAATATGTGTTTAAAGCTGTGCTTGAAGAACGCCGTGATGATCTTGAATTTTTCGCACAACGTATCGACAAAGAAGCCATTACTCGTCTAGAGAAATTCGTGGATTCTGATTTTGCACAAGTTGATTACACAGATGCGATCGACATCCTGATCAAATCAGGTAAAGAATTCGAATTCCCAGTTGAATGGGGCATTGATTTAGCTTCTGAGCACGAGCGTTTCCTAGCTGAAGAACACTTCAAAGCACCAGTGATTGTTAAGAACTATCCAAAAGACATCAAAGCGTTCTACATGCGTCTTAACGAAGACGGCAAAACTGTTGCTGCGATGGACGTTCTTGCTCCTGGCATTGGTGAAATCATTGGTGGTTCACAACGTGAAGAACGTTTAGACGTTCTTGATGCACGTATGAAAGAAATGAACATCGAACCAGAAAGCATGAGCTGGTACCGCGACCTACGCCGTTACGGTACTGTTCCTCACGCCGGTTTTGGTCTTGGTTTCGAACGCCTAGTGTCATACGTAACAGGTATGGGTAACGTTCGTGACGTGATTCCATTCCCACGTACACCACGTAACGCAAACTACTAAGTTTCGTACTAGGTTCAATATTAAAAGAGTCATCTTCGGATGGCTCTTTTTGTGTTCTGGCAACAGATTTTAACGTACAGCTCATGCTATTTTTGGATGTGATTTAGCGTGAATTCCTTATGGTTAAATCCTCTATTGGATTACTGTAAATGCAGTTTTTTTGCATATTAACAACTAGGTATTCAACAGCTGTAACAGGTAAACAAAAGAAATTTGAATTTTTATGTTATGCCCTGTTGTCTCTCGTTAGCCAGACAGGTATAAATAGTAATTAATCACTTTCCACCCAATTACACATGGACGACCACTATGTTTGAAAAAATTGTCGCAGCACCTGCAGACCCTATCCTTGGCTTAACGGAAGAGTTCAAAAAAGATACTCGTACCGATAAGATTAACCTTGGTGTGGGTATCTACAAAAATGAAGCAGGTGAAACCCCTGTACTTGCGACAGTCAAGAAAGCTGAAGCATCCCTGCTTGATTCGGAAAAAACTAAATCTTATTTAAGTATTGAAGGGACTGCTGATTACGGTCTAGCAGTACAAAAGCTGCTTTTTGGTGCTGATGCGGATATCGTCGCTTCACATCGCGCTAAAACGGCTCAGGCTCCTGGCGGTACTGGTGCACTGCGTATTGCAGGCGAATTTATCAAACGTCATCTCGGTGATGTCAAAGTGTGGATCAGTAACCCAACTTGGGCAAACCACCATGCGGTATTCAATAGCTCAGGTCTAGAAACAGCTCAATACACGTACTACAACGCAGAAACTCACGATAAAGATTTTCCAGCGATGCTTGCCGATCTTGAAGAAGCGCAAGCCGGTGATGTGGTATTACTCCATGGGTGCTGTCATAACCCAACAGGGATTGATCCAACTAAGGATGAGTGGGAAACATTGGCAAAATTGGTTGCAGCAAAAGGCTTACTGCCTCTATTTGACTTTGCATACCAAGGTTTTGCCAACGGTGTAGAAGAAGATGCAGCGGGTCTGCGCTTGTTCACTCAATACAACCCTGAGATTTTGGTAGCAAGTTCGTTCTCGAAAAACTTCGGCTTATACAATGAACGTGTTGGTGCGTTTACTTTGGTAGCGAAGAATGAAGATACGGCAACACAAGCTTTCTCTCAAGCGAAGAAAATCATTCGTGCTATCTACTCTAACCCACCATGTCACGGTGCTGCGGTTGTTACTCATATCCTAAACGATGCCGCACTGCGCGCTGAATGGGAACAAGAAGTAACCGAAATGCGCGAACGTATTCATGAAATGCGTAGCCTGTTCGTGCAAACCTTAAAAGAACAAGGTGTGACTGAAGACTTCAGCTTTATCGAACGTCAAAATGGCATGTTCTCATTCTCTGGTTTGAACAAAGAGCAAGTGCAACGTTTGAAAGAAGAGATGGGTATTTACATTGTTGGTTCTGGCCGCATTAGTGTGGCAGGTATGACGAAATCTAACATGCTACCGCTATGTAAAGGTATCGCGGCTGTTCTTTAATAGCGAGCTCTAGCACATACCATGCGATAAATAATTGAAAACCGAACCGTTGCGTTCGGTTTTTCTTTTTTGATCGTTGGCACGATAAGCGATTTCCACCTATGCTCGAATCTGCGTAAACCAACAAAATAGTGTAAAATGCGCGTTCCCCAAACGCCATGCTCTGTCAATACACAGCATAAAAGACGTAACTTAAGGAGCCTTCAATGGAAGCTGAGCTGCTAGAAATAAAAAACTTTCTCAGCCAATATCCCCCTTTTAACGAGATGCCAGAGGAATCTCTGGATGAAATCGCGAGCCAAATTGAGATTGGCTACTACCGGGAGGAGACTCCGATTATCCATTTCGGTGATTACATCGAAGATTTATACATGATTCGCAGTGGCACGGTTGAGCTCTATCGCCGAAAAGGTGAATTGTATAACCGCCTGTCTGCGGGTGATTTATTTGGCCAAATGGGCCTACTGACCAACAATAAAGTTCGCTTTCCTGTGACAGCGGTTGAAGATACGCTGGTGTATTGCATTCCAGGTGAGCTATTTCAAAAATTGTACGACGAATACGATGTATTCGCCGACTTTGTCGAAGTAGCAGATAACGCCCGTTTACGTAATGCAGTATCAAGCAAAGCGGAAGAAAACGATCTTACGACCGTTAAAGTAACCAGCTTATTGACGCATGAGGCGGCATTTGTATACAAAAATGCCACTATCCAAGAAACAGCGATCAAAATGGCGGAAGAAAACATCTCGGCCTTGCTGATTATAGATCCAGAAATAATGGCTGATAATGAAGATGACGACTCCCCTATTTTGGGCATAATCACCGATCGCGATCTGTGTCGCCGCGTACTTGTCACAGGAATGGACCACGATTCTTGTGTCACTGAAGTGATGACGACAGATGTCATCTCGCTTGATTCAAATGCCTATGTATGGGAAGCCATGCTGACCATGTTGCGCTATAACGTGCACCATCTACCGGTAATTAAAGAGAAAAATCCTTTAGGTATTATCGAGATTTCCGACATTGTTCGTTACGAATCGCAAAACTCACTGCTACTTGTGAGCAGTATTTTCCAACAACAATCAGTCGATGATCTCGCGCAAGTAGCATCACAGCTTAAAGATAGCTTTTTGCGTATGGTTAACGAAGACGCCAACTCACATATGATCGGCACCGCAATGTCGACCATTGGCCGCAGTTTCAAACAAAGAATTCTTGAGCTGGCAGAAGAAGAGTTTGGCCCTGCCCCAATTCCATTTTGCTTCCTTGCTCTGGGTTCAATGGGACGCGACGAACAGCTCGTTGTTACCGACCAAGATAACGCCATCATTTTAGATGACAGCTATGATGAAACGCGCCACGGTGAGTACTTTGAAAAACTAGCCAAGTTTGTTTGTGATGCGCTCGACCAATGTGGTTATACCTATTGTACCGGTGATATTATGGCAACGAACCCAACTTGGCGTATGACTCGCCGTGAATGGGAAGAATGCTTCGCTGACTGGATTGATAATCCAAATCCGAAAGCTTTGCTTAATGCTTCTATTTTCTTCGATCTTGATGGTGTGTATGGTCGCTTAAAATGGGCGGAACAACTTAACGGCTTTATTGTTCGTCGTGCTCGCCGTAATAACCGCTTCTTAGCGTGTTTGGCTCGTAATGCGTTAAATCGCACGCCACCATTGGGGTTCTTTAAAAACTTCGTGATGGAAAAAGATGGTCGTCATAACAACTCTATCAACCTGAAACGTCGTGGCACAGCCCCATTGGCGGATTTGATTCGTGTTCATGCACTTGCTGTGGGGTCTCGTTCGAAGAATTCATTTGAACGTTTAGACGATATCATTGATGCTGGGATTCTACCGAAAGGACGCGGCCATGACCTGCGCGATGCATTAGAGTTTATCTCTATGGTTCGTATTCGCCACCAAGCGATTGATATTGAGCAAGACCAAGAGCCAGATAATAACATCGAGCCTGAAAACCTATCGGACTTCGAACGTCGTAACCTCAAAGATGCTTTCCAAATCTTGAGTAACGCACAGAACTTTCTGAAATACCGTTACCAAGCGGGTAATAGCTTCAAATAATAGATGGGGTGACAGTGAAACAGATGTTTAAAACACCAAGCGTGGATTGGCCATATAAATTCAAAGCGAAATTGAAAGTCACCAAGCATCCGATGCTACGTGATTTTTACTCAGCAGAGTTGCCGGCAAAAAATACACCGATTGGCGAAGTCGAATTTCTCGCCATGGATTTTGAAACAACCGGTCTTGATACCAATAAAGATGAGATAATCACCATTGGTATGGTTCCTTTTACGCTCAATCGCATCTATCTTAACCGAGCAAAGCACTGGACTATTCGGCCAAGACAAAAGCTCAATGATGACTCAGTGGTTATCCATGGTATTACCCACAGCGATATTAATAACGCACCTGATTTATCTGAAGTAATTGAAGATGTGTTGCAAGCTATGGCTGGTAAAATCATGGTGGTACACTATCGTAAGATCGAGCGTGAGATGCTAGATAAAGCACTAAAGCGGCGAATAAAAGAAGGGATTATTTTTCCTGTGGTCGATACCATGGAATTAGAGAGCCAGATTCAACGTTATATATCTGGTGGATTGTGGAATCGCTTAAAAGGTAAAAAGCCCGGTTCAGTGCGCTTAGGGCAATCACGAGTACGCTATAGTCTACCAGCTTATACTCCGCACCATGCATTAACGGATGCCATCGCGACCGCTGAGCTGTTACAAGCTCAAATCGCTCATCATTTTTCAGATAAAGACCCGCTGCAAAACTATTGGTTATAACCCGTTATTTTCTCTGTTAAGCCATCTCACGATGGCTTATTGGGTTTAGCTCATCCCTATTTCATACTCATGACTCACTAATGACACATTCCGCGCTCACACTCAGATAATATACAACCAAGTGCATTATTGTTTTAATCGGTCCCTCACTGTATCTGCGGCTTATAACGGCATAAAAGCCATTAGTGCTGGGTCATATGATAAATCGAGTTAGGAGATTAGAATGGCTTCGCAAATCAGTTTCGCTTCATTTAATTTACAGAACTTTCAGGCCCCAAAACAAAACGTTTATCAAAAGCCAGTATCACAGCCTTTTTATGATAAAAAACTGGCGTGGACTGAGAGTATGTTTGCTCAGATCGATGCAGATATCATTGCATTTCAAGAACTGTGGAATAAGCAGTGTTTGTATGACGTTTTAAAAAATCATCCTGATTATACGCCCGTATTTATCGGAGATGAGTGGTACAACATCGCGGTTGCGCTCGCTGTTCGTGAGCCTTGGGTGGTGAAAAAATCTGAGGTAATCAAAGCGTTTCCCTTTGAACAACTCGTGAAAGTGGATGATAACGATGGTGAAGATGATGAATTCTCTCTGCAAATCAAACAGTTTTCTCGTTCGATTTTAAAAGTAGAACTGGAGAATAAACATTCCACTACCACACCCAATATTACCGTGTTCGCCTGCCACCTAAAATCTAAATTACCTAGCCAAACCCAGGGATTTGCCAGCCAGTATCAAACAGCGATTGGCAGTGCGATGTCAACGGTACGTCGCACTGCAGAAGCGGCCGCTCTGAGAATGATGTTAATTGATCATATGCGCCATAATGACCAACCCACCGTCGTGATTGGCGATTTTAACGATGATCCTCAAAGCAATACGCTCAGTATTGTTACCGATCAGCCCACCATGACGGCGGCATCGCGTGGGGTAGATTCAGGTCTATATAGCGCACTTTATCTTCAACAATTACAATCATTTCGTAACGTGTATTACACCTATGACCACCAGCACCATCGCGATGTGCTCGATCATATTTTAGTTTCTAAAGAGTTTTTTAATTATGCAAAAGATTCGATATGGGGATTAAAAGAAGCACGAGTATGGAACGACCATATTGATGATGGGCTTGATTACAGTACGGACCACGGCATTATTAAAGCAACGTTTAAATAAACAAAAACACCATGCCAAGGCATGGTGTTTTTTGTCTTCGCAGCAAATTACAGTTTAAAGCGACTGATTTCACTGTGCAGTTGATGGGACAGCTCTGATAGGCCAGCGGCTTGTTCCGCCGCTTCATGGGCATCCGTTGCTAACTCTTCAGAGACATCGCGAATACCGGACGTATTACGAGTGATCTCGGAGGTCACCGAGGATTGCTCTTCAGCAGCTGAAGCAATTTGTGTCGCCATGTCGCTGATCATTTCTACGGATTTTTGAATTTGAGTCAGGCTTGCTGCCGCCTCAGTTGCATCATCTACCGAAGTATCAGAAAGCTTACGACTATCGTTCATAATCCCCACCGCTTTGCTTGTGGTAGATTGTAGCGTTTCAATCATAGCCTGAATTTCTGTGGTCGAATGGTGAGTTCGTTGGCTCAATATACGAACTTCATCGGCCACGACTGCAAAGCCACGTCCTTGCTCGCCAGCACGCGCTGCTTCAATGGCTGCGTTCAATGCTAACAAGTTCGTTTGTTCAGCAATATCTTGGATAGTCGATAAAATGGTATTGATATTATTGGAATGAGTTTGCAACTCTTCAATCACCCCAGTTGCCACTACCACTTCATCGGATAAATTTGCAATCGAGTGTTGCGTTTGCGTTACTTGGCCAGAGCCATGTTTCGCAGCATCAACCGCTTCATTCGCACTACTTGCAGTATGATCAGCATTACCTGCAATTTCTTTGGTTGCTGCAGCCATTTCATTAATCGCCGTTGCCACCATATTGATTTCATCTTGCTGAACTCGAATACGTTGACGACGTTCTTCTGCATGCTCTGCTGTCGAATGCGCTTGAGTATTTAGTGATTGCGAGATTTGGCTTAAGGTCGTAATCATTTGATGCATGTTACTCACAAACACATTAAAGTTTTTCGCTAAACGCCCCACTTCATCATGGCTATCTGTGTTAATGCGCTGCGTTAAATCACCATCACCAGAAGCAATTTCTTCTAGTGCATCAGATACTCGCAGCAGATCTTTGGTTAATACGTTCACTAACCAGTACACACAAATAATCACTAATAAGGTAATGATGACACCAGTCCAGATTAAGCGAGTTAACATCTCGTGATAGGCGGAATATTCACTGTCATAATCAAGAGCCACAGCAAGTACCCAAGGAGTATCTGCCACAGCAGCAAAGTAGACGAGCTTATCGTGGCCATTAATATTGAGTTGCACCACGTCACCGCTGGCAATAGCCTGCTGAATATGTGCGATCGTCATATTCTGATCAAAATCAGTCGTCGATTTCAGAATTAAGTCTTTATTCGGGTGAGCTAATAATGTGCCATTGTTCCTGTCAATTAAAATAGCTTGCGCATTGTTACCCGCCTTGATGTTGATGACATTGGAAACCAGTTGGTCAATCAATACATCACCACCAAGCACACCTTGTAATCGACCATTGTGTTTGATTGGTTCTGCGACGGTCACCATTAACGCTTGGGTAATCGCATCACGGTAAGCGCCTGTAATGACTAATTTATTGGCATTAACTGCGTCTTGATACCAACCGCGAACTCTAGGATCATAACCGGCTTGATTACGTTCAGTTAACGAGCGGTGCATGTCTCCGTTAACCGTACCAAAGTACGCATCATCAAACCCACCCGCTTTGCGGGTTTGTGTTAAGAAGGGAAGCCAACCTTCATGCCCGACATTGTCTTCCGCCGCTTGCAGCACATCGATACGCTGTTCAATCCAATCGCTAATCCCCTTAACAGCTGTTGAGGCGATGCCACTGGCACGTTGCTTAATACCGCTTTGTGTTTCTTGCTCGAGTTGTGAGGCAGCCAACCACGTTAATGCCACTGCCATCACTATCACTGCCGTCGTGCTCGCAGTAATTAATTTTTGTTTTAATGATAGTTTCATGAAAAAGTTAATTTTTAGCAAAATGTATTATTGTTTACTGATATTACCCATATTAAATACTTTGTACAGATCAAAATGTAGATTTCATATCGGTTTGGATGCTTATTCCATATCGTTATCAATACACCTAAACTTTTTCATATATTTAAAACTAAATTCGATATTAAATTGACGATACGCCACAAAGTTGACTTATATTTTTACCAGTTAATATACTGTTTTTATTAGTAAACATTTGTAAAACTCATTAATTTGACTGCATTATATTTGGCAAAGTACTGAACGAGCCGATGTGATTATTGCTGGATAAAAAAATGGGATATCGAAGATATAAAAAAACCAGCCGAATTTGGCTGGTTTTGTCTATTAAGATGAGAATGCTAAGCGCGAATTTATAATTTAAACTGACGGATTTCTCCATCAAGTTGTTGTGAAAGCTCAGACAAATCGCTTGCTTGCTGCGATGCCTCATGAGCCTCCGAGCTTAGAGCATCCGATACATCACGAATGCCCTCTGTATTGCGAGTGATCTCTGATGTCACTGATGCCTGCTCTTCCGCTGCAGAAGCAATCTGCGTCGCCATATCACTGATGTTTTCTACCGCCTGTTGGATTTGCGTTAAGCTTGCCGCTGCGGCCACCGCATCCTGCACAGACGTATCAGAAAGTGATTGACTGTCATTGATCATACTCACTGCACGAGTTGTTGTCGCTTGCAGTGTATCGATCATAGTTTGAATCTCTTTGGTCGACGTATTAGTCCGCTGACTCAGCACTCGAACTTCATCAGCCACCACCGCAAAACCACGACCTTGCTCTCCCGCACGCGCCGCTTCAATGGCGGCATTCAGCGCCAATAGGTTGGTTTGCTCAGAGATGTCTTGAATGGTCGATAAAATCGTGCTGATGCTATTGGTATGAGTTTCTAGTTCTTTAATCACCTGAGCGGCTTCTAATACTTCATGAGCCAGACTTTCAATCGAATTTTTTGTCTGCGTAACCTGGGCCGTACCATCAATGGCGGCACTCACGGCTTCATTAGCGTGAGTTGCGGTATTGTCGGCATTACCCGCAATCTCTTGCGTTGCAGCTGCCATTTGATTGATTGCGGTCGCCACCATATTGATTTCATCTTGCTGCACCTGAATACGAGCACTGCGGTCTCCGGCATGTTCTGCCGTTGTGTTTGCTTGTTGACTCAAGCTACTCGAAACACGACTTAACTTCGAGACCATGTCGTGCATATGGCTGACAAAGGTGTTGAAGTTTTCTGCCAGTTTACCCACTTCATCATCGCTATGCGGACGCAGACGTTGCGTTAAATCTCCTTCCCCATTGGCAATTTCTTCAAGTGCACGGGAGACACGCATTAAATCTGAAGTCAGATAGCTGACAAGCCAAGAAGCCGCGACGATAACGATCAGAGTGACAATAATCGAAGCCATGATTAATCTCGTCATTAATGTGGATTGAGCAGCAAACTCACTATCACGATCGAGTTCTAACCCAAATATCCAAGGCGATCCTTCGACACGTGCAAAATAGAAAAATTTATCAGCACCGTTAATACTCGTTTCCATCAATTGATGCGAATCAGCGGCGGCTTCTACTGCAGAGAGTGATAAATCATTTGAAAATGAGTGCAAAGGTTTGAGCAGTAGTGATTTATTAGCATGCGCCAGCAAGGTGCCATTTTGCCCATCAATTAACATTGCTTGAGCATTTTGCCCCGCTTTAATGTTAATCACCCCTTCCACTAATTGTTCTATCAAGATATCGGCACCGACGACTCCGACAAACTGACCAGCATGTTGCACGGGCTGAGCAATGGTAATCATCATGGCTTGACTGCTCGAGCCACGATACGCTGGCGTAATGATTTGTTGATTCGCGGCACGCGCTGATTTATACCAGCCACGAACTCGAGGATCATACCCAGCTTTATTATGTGCAGGGTTTGAACGATACATATTCCCCTGCTCAGTACCAAAGTACATTTCATAAATACCGCCACCATTTGCAGCTTGCTGCAAATACGGCTCGATATTTTGTTCGGTGGTGTATTGATTAACGGTCTTCGTCACTAGGCGACGTTGAGCAACCCAATCGGCAATTCCTTTTACTGACGTTGCAGATACCGCGTGAGCACGCTGCTCGATATCATGCATGGTTTGTGTACGAATTTGCGAGGCTGACAACCAAGTTAATGCTCCAGCCATGAGGACCACGGCTGAAAGACTAGCTCCGATAAGTTTTTGTTTTAGAGTTAGTTTCATGCAAAAAACAATTATGTAAAGAATAGAACGCGGATAGTAACCGACTTTTCAATAAGATGCATTAATTACATACGCATTTAGGTGGGTATTAATTTGTTACTAATCATTAAGATGGGATGTAATATTCTATAACTAAATCGTTCTCTGCAGAGTATTTGTATATGGATGATACATGTCTGTGATAGCGGGACCAAACGTAAAAAGGCCGGATGATCTCCCATCCAGCCTTATCTATCTTATCGAAGACTTAACTTAACGCTCTTCGGTACGCATACCTTTCACTAAGCTCACACACATCAGAAGCAGAATCACGGTAAACGGTAACGCCGTTGAAATCGCACCTGCTTGTAACGCTTGGATTGCATCACTACCACCAATCCACAATAGTGCGATAGCAATAGCGCCTTCAATCAATGCCCAGAAAATACGTTGTGGAACAGGAGCATCTAGCTTACCACCAGCAGTAATACTATCGATAACCAGTGAACCCGAGTCTGATGACGTGATGAAGAACACCAATACCAAAATCACACCAACGATAGACAATACGTTCCCCATAGGTAGCGCTTCAAACATTTGGAACAATGCTAATGAAACATCCGTAATACCTTTATTACCCAGAACACCAATATGGTTAGCAATTTGATCGATAGCTAGACCACCGAATACCGACATCCATACTAAAGTCACGACTGTAGGAACAAGTAACACTGCGACCAAAAATTCGCGTACTGTACGGCCTTTTGAGACACGTGCAATGAACATACCTACGAATGGGGACCATGAAATCCACCATGCCCAATAGAAGATTGTCCAACCGTGCATCCAGCTTTCATCCGGACGGTTATGTGGATTACTCAAAGCAATAATATTCTCAATGTATGCCATTAAGGTTGTTGGAATACTTGAGAATGTGACTGCGTAGCCTAACAAAGCCACAGCAAGTAACAGTAAGAATGCGATGATCATGTTGATGTTAGAGATAACTTTAACACCACCATCAATACCACGAATAACAGAAATGGTTGCCAGAATAGTCACACCAACAATAATGGTGATTTGCAGACCAATCCCACCATCAATACCAAACACATGGTGAATACCACTTGCCGCTTGTTGTGCACCTAGACCTAACGATGTTGCCAGACCAAACAAGGTCGCAAGTACCGCAAGAATATCAACAATATGACCAGCCCAACCCCATGCACGATCGCCTAAAATAGGGAAAAAGATCGAGCGAATAGACAGTGGCAAGCCTTTGTTGTAGCAGAAAAATGCCAGCGACAATGCAACAACAGCATAGATAGCCCATGGGTGTAATCCCCAGTGGAACATCGTTGCACCCAATGCGGTACTTGCCGCTTCTGGCGTGTTCGCTGTCACAGCTAACGGTGTACCATAAGCTCCGCTAAAGTAACCAGCGGGTTCTGCCACACTCCAGAACATTAGGCCAATCCCCATGCCCGCAGCAAATAGCATTGACAACCAAGACATAAATGAGTGATCCGCAGTGGCTTCTTTACCACCAAGACGGATGCGTCCGTAAGGCGACACAATCAGAGCTAGACAGAAAATAACAAAAATATTGCCGGACCACATAAACAGGACATCAAAAGTATTTATGATCCAAGTTTTCACGCTATTTAGTACAGATTTAGCTGTCGCAGGATCAGACACTAATGTCGCCACCAAAAAGAGCAGAATAAGACCTGCACTAATACCAAATACCGGATTATGGACATCAAACCCCCACTTCTGGACGTTATCCTGACCGACCGTGTAATCAGTATTGTCTATACTGTATTTATCGATACCTTTCGTCATTTGACCTCTCTTTAGGTTATTCCAGATTGAACTCAATAACAGTGAGAACGAAACATTCGATTAATCGTTTCGAGTTATTTGTTTCGTGTTCATATAGATTCACTAAGTTCATCAAGGCGTATGATTATACATATACGGTTCTTTTAGTCCACCCATTGGTTAAAAATTCATCACAAAATCACCAATTTACTGCTTGATTGGCTATTCTATAAACATAACATGCTATAAAAATCCTTTGTATACGAAACATTCCACCTCATTCTATAGTCCGAGATCGACCGCAAAAATAGACAAAAAAAAGTATGTCCTCAACACTTTTCAACTGGCTTTAAGTGCGTTATTGTCCACGCTATATAAATACACCTCATTTGGACTGGAATACATTGGAAAAACATGAAGAAGTTCTGGTAGCCATCCGCCAGATCATTCGCGCCATAGACCTACATTCTAAACAGCTAAGCAAACATGCCGGTTTGACAGGACCACAACTGATTCTGATGCGCTCAATCGAGAGCTTGGGACAGGTAACAATTCGTGAGTTATCAAAGCACACCAACATGAGTCAGGCCACTGCCACCACGATTCTAGATCGCTTAGAACGTAACGGTTATGTGCAACGCGTGCGTAGTGAACGTGACAAACGTAAGGTTCATGCTCACCTGACAGAATCAGGTAAAGAGCTACTTGATAAAGCACCTCAACCTTTACAAGATAACTTTGTTGCTCGTTTCCAAAAATTAGACGAGTGGGAGCAGACGTTATTGTTGTCTTCAGTACAACGTTTATCGGCAATGATGAATGCTGAAAATATGGATGTGGCGCCAATGTTAGAGCTTGGTAGTATTTCTAAGCATGAATGAGGTTGGTTGTTCAACAGTGCCCAATCTCTTAATTCCATACAGTCTGTAACTATTTAACAATAGCAACACTGGTCTTGTTGTTATCTCACAATAGCTAGTCTTATAGAAATAGATAGGCCCCGGTCAATGACCGGGGCCTTAATCTTTTTACCGACCGCATTAAGAGCTCTCTACTTATCAATATCATCGATGTATTGTATCTACAAAGACTACTGATATCCGCCACCGAACGGCGACCAGAGCACGCATCTAAACCACGATGGGTTAATAAAGTGTCTACATCAAGATGTGAGATTAAATCGCTTTGTAGATAACTTTATTACCGCCTAGTTGCTCTTTCTCTACTAGGTTTTCTTGCAACAGTTTTTTCAATGCGCCAGTCGCCCATGAAGCCGCTTTTGCGTCTTCTTGGCCCGCAGCTAAACCGATCGATTTTGGATTGATACCTTCAGCGTTTGCTACCACGATATCTAACACTTGTTGCTGTTTAGGAGTTAAAGCAACGTCTGCTTTTGCTTCAGCGACAACTTTCGCTGCTGCTGGTGCTGCTTTTACTGTTTTTTCTGCAACAGGCTTCGCCGCTACTGCTTTTTTAGCTTTTGGCGCTGAAGATAGGTTAGCTACAATCGCTTTCATGCGTTTTTGCAGTTTTGACTGCACTTTACGCTTATGAGCAAGTCTCATTGAGTATGTCTCCATTTCACTGCGTGGGTGCAGTGGTGAAAATTGAAGCGCGATTTATACCAAAATTTCGCGTTCATTTGTAGGGCAATCCCCGACTTGATCACAAAAAAGAGGAATAAAACCTACGGATGACTACTATTTAACCATGAGTTATAGTGATCAAAAGCAAAAATACTGAGTATAAATACAGAGTTTTCAATCATTAACTAATATGGATAACATACTCAATCACATGCAGACTGTTCATTTATCCAATCATCGCTTTGATGTTTCAGCGCGATGGGTGCGTTGGATTTGTATATTTCTTATCACTCTCACCTTAATTGCAGCGATGTTTTTTGCCCAAACTATCTATCAGGCAATTGCCATCATTACGCTGGCACTGTGCCTTGCCCTCGTAACTCGATGGATATTGCGCATCAGCCAAGTCGATTACACCTTAACGGCCAGTCATTTTCAGCAGCACTTTGCCAAAGGTGGATGGGTCGTAAAGTGGACCAATATTAGCCGCATCGGGATCTGCGATTATCAACGAGCTGATGGCTGGAACCAGCCTCTTCCTTGGATTGGGATTCGCCTTAAATCTTACGCGCCGTATCTCGACAGTATTTGTCCACGACTCGCAAGCGACATTTTGATGAATCAGCGTGCCCTACTCTATTTAGGTGCTCAGCAACACCGTAAGCCGTTGGCGTTTGAAGATATTATTCTCGATTCAGAACCGTTCGTCGATGAAACAGGCACAGTGTATAAAGGACTATTAGCCATGTTAGCGAATAGGATGCGGTATCAAAGGGAGTTTTTCGGCTATGACGTGTTTATTTCTGCTGCCGATTTGGACCGTAGTGAAGAAGAGTTTGTTGGTCTGACTCGCCGTTACTTAGCAGCGGCCGAGCCAGACCAATAATACAGCGTTGAAATATAGAGCTAACTATTACATTGGCATTTCATCAGCGACAAATGGGTTGCTTGCACGTTCATGACCAAAAGTCGATTTAGGTCCATGACCAGGAATAAAGGTGACATCATTACCTAATGGCCACAATTTTGTTTTAATCGAATTGATCAAAGTATTAAAATCGCCACGTGGAAAATCCGTCCGACCAATGCTGCCGTTAAATAGTACATCACCGACAAAAGCTAAGCGTGCTGATTCACTAAATAGCACCACATGCCCAGGGGTATGCCCTGGCGTATGGTAAACTTTTAAGGTTTCATTGCCAAAGCTAACCTCATCGCCTTCGTCTAACCACTGTGTCGGTTCAAATGCTTCAGTAAGAGGGAAACCAAACATTTGGCTTTGCCCTTCTAGGCCTTGTAGCCAGAAGTTATCGTCTTTATGCGGACCGATCACTGGAATATCCTGCAGCTTAGCCACCAGCTCTTTTGTACCGCCTACATGGTCTAAATGCCCATGAGTAAGTACAACTTTAGTGACATTCACACCAAGCTCGTCGATCAACATTGCCAGCTGTTTTACATCACCGCCTGGATCGATAACAATACCGTCATTGGTGCTATCACACCATACGATAGAGCAATTTTGGGCAAATGAGGTTACGGGAACCACCTGATATTGAAGAGACATAGTTTAGCCTTTACCGTTATACGAAACTGAGAGCACTATGACACTCTCTTTCAGGTTTGACAAGGCTTCACGGGCGGTGACAAATCTCGATCGTTGGTTGTTTGTACAAATTATTGGTATTTTTTATTACGTGATCAAAAGGCATTTTGCGCATTATCCAGTTGATCGTAACGATAAATATCAGCTCGATAATGCAATTCCCCATTTTCATACCACACCGTTTGATAAATCATTCTGACAGGAATATGACTTTTCAAAGCAATCGACTGATTAGGTAGGCTTTCTTGCTCTTGAGTGGGCTGCTCGACCAACCCAGGTTGGTGCATTAACTTTTCAGCAAACGCTTTCGCATCTTCGACCCGAATACAGCCCGAGCTATACGCTCTGCGACTGCGGTCAAACAAGTTTTTATGCGGTGTATCATGCAGATAAATAGCTCTGCGATTAGGCGTGTTGAATTTGTACAGTCCGAGAGCGTTGTCTTTTCCAGCACGCTGACGCATCTTATAAGGGAATTGCCATCCTTGCTGGTCCTGCCAATCAATCGTGGATATATCGACGGGCTCTTTATCATGCCAATGTTGGACAACATCAATATTATGCTGTTGCAGGTATTCTTTATCTTGTTGCACATGAGGAAGAATATCTTCCACCATAATTTTACGTGGTACATTCCAAACGGGGTTAAAAATAAGAGAATCTAAACGGGTATGGAGTAAAGGTGTCGGGCGGCTGCGACGACCAACAATCACTTTAGAGGTAAAAGCTGGCTCGCCATTAAACCAATACACCATTTTAAATGCGGGGATATTGACGACGATCGAAGCCTGCTTATTGGTAGGCCAAAGTCGCATTCTTTCCGCATTCAGCGCTAATAGATGTTTACGTTCAACCATGGGCATATTTAGCCACTTTAACGTCGACCAGCCTATCACACCATCATCTTTTAACCCATGCATCCGCTGGAATGCTTTGATTGGTGCAACCAGTGTATTGTCATAGTCACTCTGCACCAAATTAACTGGGCTGACATCAATGTTAGCTAACGCCAGTCTGGTAATCAGGTGCTGACGATCCTCCAGTGGATCATTAAGTTTTTTTACACCACTTTGCTGATATAAAGGCAATGACGCCACTTGAATTGAAGACAAAAACTGATGGGCTTTTACCAATTGGCGATATCCATCATCTTGCGGGGAATAATCATGAATAAGAGCCCTTAAATGCTTCAGTTCGATTGCCATATTTAAATCGAACATCGCCTGTGCATTTGGTACAGGTAAGGGATGATTCAACTTGAGCTTAAAAAACCACGTCATACCATGCACCGGAGCTTGCTGCGCATAACTGAGATACATCAACAAGGTATCCGTCGCTAACAGATCGTATTGATACCAATCTTTACGTTCACGATACATCGTGAGATAGCGAAGTTGACGGTCAAACAAGGGACTAATCTGTGCATCTTTGATTAAAGTCAGCTGATATTCAAGTGCATCACCATCGCGTAAATCCAACCACAAACGACGGTCATGATAGGTGGAATAGATCTGTTTCAGTTGATCGGGATACTGAAGAAAAAATGTCACGGGTTCTTTGGGTTCTATCCAACCCAATTTAGAAAAGTGCTCTAAAGAATCTGCGTTGACAGGTTGCGTGAGCAACATCAACCCTAACCAACCCCACCAACGAACGCTCAACTTCATGCAATTCTCTACTTATTACCATGTTGAGTCATTTCTCTGGCCATCGCTCAGATAATGACGATTATGTTGGGTTAGTATGGCAAAGATTTACACCAAGTGTTAGTTGTCATTGATAACTTCGTTAAGATAATCAATGCATCAGAGCAATATTCACGGCTTAAATAGAAATACAAATGAGGCACTAATTGAGATAAACAAGGATGAAAATAAGGAATGAAATCCGTTTGAAGTAGAGATACCCAAATGATCTCAAGATACAGGATTCAGAGTGTTGTCAACGACGGCCAGTCGAGGCCAATGACAAAAGGAATGATCATTCCTTTTATCATTGGGCACAGCAAATGGTCGATGAGCTCTCGAAAGCGCGGTTAAGACAACTTAAGGTGGTGGTGACCGTGTGATACTTTTGCTTTTAGATAGTTCTCGTTACCGTCTTTTAAGTGTGCATCGGTATTAACAACATCAACAATTTCAATACCATGTTCTTTTAAATCATGCACTTTTTTAGGATTATTGGTCACGAGGCGAATTTTAGTGACGTTTAGTGCTTGCAGCATTTGTGCTGCTTCGGTGAAATCACGTAAATCATCAGCAAATCCGAGTTCGTTATTCGCTTGATATGTATCCATACCTTGGCTTTGTAAACGGTACGCATCAATCTTGTTGTACAGACCGATACCACGACCTTCTTGGCGCAAATAAAGGATAATTCCGCCCTGAGCGCCCATTTTAGTAATCGTTTCTTCTAACTGTTCGCCACAGTCACACCGTGATGAATGGAAAACGTCTCCAGTCAAACATTCAGAATGCATGCGTACCAAAGGAATATCTTGCGTGCTATCGGCATGTTTAAAAATCACTGCGACATGTTCTTTATCAGTTTTTAAACCGCGGAATGAAAGAATCTCTGCATCGATATTACTTTTCGCGCCTACTTTCAAGTCAACCCTGGCTCGTACTTCCGCCATATCTTCACTCACTTCTTTATTTGGTTGATGCATTTCGGTATGCATTTGGAATTCTATTAATTGTGATGCTAACTATGGGGTCAGCATCGCACATTTTCAACGACTACATTACATTTTACTAAGTATTCTAGCGCCGCTTGAGCTGAACATATGGCGTAATGTGTCTTTAGTTTGGCAATTATATACCTAAATCTGTATAAGAGGCAGATTAAACAAAGGAATGGCTTAACTTGTTGATATATTGAGGATATTAACCCCACCTATCGCTGTAATACAGTGATAGGTCCAACTTAAAACACAGGCACAATAAATATGCTCAGAGACGAAAAAACCCAGCAATGGGGAGCTGGGCTTTCTAAATTCTTTTTAAGGCAAGGCGAACCAATTAAACTCTTTTGGCCTATTTCAATGACTCGATTTATTTTTCCACATCGTAAGCTCAACCCAAACTTGGCCAAGCTCTTTCAATTCTTCGTCAGTTAACAATGATAGGGTTGGATGATTCTGCGTCACAGTTTTTGATGCCGTTGCTTGGAACGCACCAATGCGCGCATAAAAATCCTTCTTCAATTGAGTTATCTCTTCCAGTTCCACTGCTATTCCCCATTACTTTAGCTAGTTCTCAAAAATAATACCATTTTTCATTGTTTTATGAATTTTTGATAAAAATTATGGAACCTTAATCACAAAAAACCGCTTGCAATACTAGAACCATTTAATTTTTTCCTCACCCATCTGACGACATATTAGCCACATGAAAGATGAATAATGGCTAAATAAAAGGTGCGGACTAGAACAATTAATATAATTATATATTACTTTAGCAAATGTAAATAA
>NZ_WEKT01000065.1:0-26503 GCF_009874545.1 Vibrio eleionomae
GATGCGTATTTTTATTATTTTTCCTGTCTATCGCTTTGTTTAAATTGATATAAAATTAAGTCATAATTTCGTTATCGCTTGTTTAAACATGAGAGTAGCCGAATGGGAAGCAATGCTAAACGCAAGATTGATGTACTTCAGAAGGAAGTGGATGAAAACGTATCTGCAGCGAAAGATTTGATACATTTTCTTGAGTCTGAAACGTTCGCTATTATTCATGAGGTTCTTGATGATATATTTCAAGAAACGATAGAGTTAAACCTAGACAAAATTGAACCGAGAAATCAATCTGTTGTTGATAAGATAAGTCATATTTACCATGACTTAGAAAGTTCGTTACAAGAAGATATCAACCAATCAATTTATGATTACCCCTCATGGGGACTAGGTAAAAGTGATTCTCTAGAAGAAAAATTATCTCTATTTAATCAGTTAGAAAATTTTAAAGAAACAGATACCTTAACCATTCATCATAAAATTATTTTGCACGGTGTGGATATCATATATTCTTATTTGGAACAGCTTGATCTTATTCTTCCATTTAGAAAAGAATTTAATATTACCGATGACTGTGCCAACTTGTTGATTTCTTTATCTGGAACACTGGCTAAAATCCGTATTCTTTCTTATCAATTAAATGAGAATTATGGCTTGAGCAAAGATAAAGAAAGTAAACAAATCGCCGAAGAAATCTTTCATATTATCCAAAAGTAAACCCTAATTTGGGTATAATGCCCTTTAATTAAGGGACGTTTGGGATTTTGCATGTTTTCAGTAGGCTCAATAGAAGATGACAATTATTTGGTATTACTTCCATCTCATCGATGCACTGTGCTTAGTTCAGCAGTGTTAAATGGTGGACTCACTGAAGCAAATTCTTTTCTCAATCTGAAAGTCGGTAAACAGACCCCTCCTCCTTGGCTTCCACCTGAAGAAACGCTGCAATGTAAAGCGACCAAACTGTCATTACCACCGAATACGATCGGAATGATGACGGCTGCCTCAATGGCATCGCTTGGCTACTCAAAGCAGATGACGGATGTGCTTACGGTGGAATGCTGGGTCACATCAGGGTTGAGTAATACCCGTAGAGTCGGAGATATTGCTGATGAAACCCCTGTGGCTGGCACCATCAACATTTTGTTAGCTATCCATCAATCCTTAACGCCAGCAGCACTCGTTGAAGCCATGATGTTATTGACCGAAGCTAAAGTGACGGTTATCCGTGATTTGGGTATTGTCAGCCCAATTTCAACGCTACCTGCGAGTGGTACGGGAACAGATAGCCATGTGGTCTTTTGCCCGGAGCAACCTGCGACCTATTCGTACTGTGGTAAACATACAAAGTTGGGGGAGTTAATCGGTAAGTCCGTTATTGAAGCATGTCAATTAAGTCTTGATCATTCATTATCTTGGTCGCCTTCATTCGTCTAATAATGTTTTATTGTAACGCTTCATCCAAGCTTGGCTCAGAGCTTGATCCCATGTTGGGTCGGGCATATGCACAGCGTTATAGACCGGCATGTTTTTAATTGCGCCAGTAAGAAATTCAGAGCGAATGACTGGCGGATCTCCCCATATACTGACTAACCCCTTGCGACTTTGAGCTTCTGGACTCAGCAGAAAATTGATGGCGACTAATGCTCCCGCTGTATTGGTAGATTGTTGCGGAATAGCGAGAAAGTGCATATTGGTGAGTGAGCCAGTTTTCATTCCGTAACCTCGGGCCGAGAAGGGAAGTTGCCCTTTTTCTTGGGCAGAATAAAGCATATTGGCTCCATAAGTCGGTATCAAATCGATCTCTTCTTTATTAAACAGTGCGTGAAGCTGAGAAATATCTGCTGGAAACTTACGGCCCTGAGCCCAAGAGTAATGATGCAACTCATCTAGGTAATCCCACAAGGGCTGTGTCACCTTAGCAAAGGTATTGGAGGATACTGGCTCTCGCAATTCGGGGGCATAACCTGTCAGTTCGATAAGGATCGATTGTAGCATTAGACTGCCCATAAAATAGGGCGGTTTTGGATAAGTGACTCTGCCTGGAAATGCCTTGGCATAGCTGAGTAATTGTCGGTAGTTCTCCGGAGGATTGTAGAGTTGATTTTGATTATAGATAAAACTGAGCTGCGCAACCCCCCAAGGGGCTTCTAGACCTAACGTATTTTCGGAACCGTCGGTATCGAACGGGAGATTGGGGTTAATATAACTCCAGTTGGGTAAATCTTCAGTAAATGGCCCATATAAAAGAGCGTGGCTTTTCAGTTGATGGAAATAACGTCCGCTAAGCCAGACTAAATCGATCGGTGTTCTTGCACTTTTTGCTAAGTTTTTATTGTGTCTAACCAAATCGATGATTTGATCTAAGGTTGTCACATAATGGGGCTCGAGTGTAATTTGATAACGCTGCTTCAGAGTCGGAATTGCCCATTCAAGGTAGTTTTTAGCACCGGCACTGCCAGCCCAAAGGTACATATGAACAGTGTGTTGCTGTGCTGATTTCTCAATTTCTTTCCAAGAACGAGCCTGCGCGACCATACTGAACAAGATGGCCATCAAACTTATGACAGTTAGAGCTCGTTGAATAATTGATTGCACCAATCGATCCTACATATGAACGCCGTTAATTAACATTAATAGTATTAGCTAGTCATGTAAGTCGCTAGTTTAGAAGATGGTATTTGTGACAAGCAATGGAGTGTTCGTGCTTGGGGATTTGGGGATAAATAGGATACCCAGCTCGAGAAGACGCTAGGTATCGTAGAATGCCGTTACTTAGCCATTTTATACGTTAGCGTGTGGGCACTGTTTTTTAGAGTTAGCGTGTTTTTGTTTAACGACAGTTTGTTCCACTCACTTAAACTCTGCTGTACGATAGTTTCACTATCCATCACATCGCCGAGGCAAAGTTTCATGGTTAAGGCTAACTTTTCAATGCGGAATTTGCTGTCTTCTACTAAACCTTGACCAAAGAAATTGTTGCAACCAGCATTACCGCTTGCAGTCATCTTGTCGCCAATTTGAAGAAATGGAGTTGGAGATTGGGCGTCGGTTTTAACTGCTTTGTCGTCAATTTTTACCAATTCCCAGCGGTGGCTTTGTAAATCTTCACTTGTGACGGGTTTTTCTTTATGGCTTGCACAACCCGCCAAAACGATAGCGCTAACCGTTGCGGCAAGTAATGACTTTGAACTAAGCTTCATTATATTTACTCCAAATACAGGAACTCTGACAAGTATACTGAATGCATTCGTTAAATTGTCAGTGTATCGTTATTCAATTTGTTTTTCATGACTAGCCATTCATGAAACAGACAGAACTTATCCAGATAAGATAGTGCTTAAGAGCAGGTCATAGAATGGAACAGTTAGAATTTTTTACAGTCCCCAGTCCATGTGTTGGTATCTGTACAGTCGATGAGAAAGGGTATTGCAAAGGGTGCATGCGTAAACGAGACGAGCGATTTACTTGGCTCCAAATGACTCCTACGCAGCAGCTCCACGTGATCAAGCTCTGTCAGCAACGTTATCGACGCAAAATGGCGCAAGGAAAACGTCAACTCGAGCAAACTAACGAAACTCTTAATCCACAACAAGATTTGTTTTAAAAATTTGGGAGAGATTCAAGTTTTTAGCAGGATGTGGTGTGGGAGGTTAGGTACTAGAGGGGAGACCGTTACGACGGTGTAACGGCCATTACATTTTATTCTCACTAACTTGCAGGTTTATTTCGCATTCCAGCGATCACTTACCCAACCACCGATTTTTTCATCAAAATGGACACCGGCGAATTGAGCTTTAGGCTCACTGAATTGAACTTTTTGTTCTGGATTCGTCATTATGTGATAGATGTAATCGGCCATTGGGTCAGAATGAGGGGTTTGTGCTCTTGTTGCCACTTCTTTAATCATTTGAAGACGATAAGTTTTGCTTGCGCGTTTCATTTCATTAACCTCCACATTGGCTCAGACGACTACGTGAAAAGTTAGATCTATCAGCGTTGAAGGTCAACACAGGCATACCTGTATATTTTCTAATGTGAACTGGCGATAAAGTGGTCGCTAGGGGCGGTTATTTAGACAATCTCAGATTACTTTTTTGTTAATATTAGTATTAATAGAGGGTGTTATCTCACCAAATAAGTGAGTGAATGTAAGCAATGTGCACATTAATAGTGCATTTGGGGTGATATTTTAGCTTGGTGGCTATTACAATCAAGTAACATTTTGTGCCCAAAGTAACAAGACTTTACTGCAATTGAATGAATAAAATTGAGTATAGTACGACATTTATATCGCAACGTTGCTGTGAAATCGTGAATCAGAAACTCTCTGAAAGAGCATTATACAGAGAGTCGATATGGTGAGGTTAATTCGTCACTAAGCAGATTTCCCTCTCGTGATACAGAAAGGGAAATCTACCCGAGTTATTTCAGCATGGTATAAAGAATCGCTGAGACAGCTAACGCTCCCGTTAACAAAATAAAGTAGGTACTTAAATGGCGACGATATTTGCTCATTGCCGGAACTTTATATACCGCTAACATGGGCATTAAGAATAGAATCATCGCGATAACTGGCCCTGAAAATGCTTCCATCATACCTAAAATACTTGGGTTAAAAATCGCACAAGCCCAGATAGAAACAAATAGGATAGCAATACAGAGTTTGTCTGCAGCACGAGCAGAAATGTGACAATGTTTAATGATCAAACCGTTTAGGCTCTCGCGAGCGCCTAAAAAGTGACCCAAGAACGATGAGGTAATTGCGACAAAAGCAACGAGAGGACCGAGGTTGGCAATAAATGGATTGTCGGTCACGTTAGCCAGGTAAGTTAGCACCGATATGTTTTGTGCTTTGGCTTGGGCTAGCTCTGCTGGTGTTAATGCAAAAATACATGAAAACACAAACAACAGTACAAAGGCGATGAGTAACATACTGGTGTTACGTAATATTTGTTCTGATTTTTCGCTCGCTCGCTCTCGGTAATGACGACGCTGCACGTTAGCAAAGCTAGAAATGGCAGCAGCATGACTAAATGAGAACACAACCACTGGAATGGCTAACCAGACTGTCGATCCAAACGTATCCAATGATGGCATCGAGAGCATCGGAGCGTGCCAATAGGGGATCAAATATAGGGATAGTACCAATAAGGTTGCGGCAAGGGGATAAACCATAGCCGCAAACACGCGTAGGATAATCTTTTCGCCACCAAGCATGATTGCAATTAATGTGAAAACGAGTGCGCCAGAAAGTAACCAACGAGCCGGTGAGGCCATATTCGCTTGGTGGACAAGGAAACTATCAACGGTATTGGTTAAACCTACGCCGTAGATGAGTAGAATTGGAAATATGGATAAAAAGTAAAGCCAAGAGATTAAGCGGCCAGCTTTTGTGCCAAAGTGCTCATCAACGACATCCGTAAAGTCAGTGGGCTCATTTTTAGAGGATAAAACAAAACGGGCTAAGCCTCTGTGTGCAAAGTAAGTCATCGGGAATGCAATGACCGCCATGATGATGAGTGGCCAGAACCCACCAATACCAAGATTGATGGGTAAAAATAAGATGCCTGCTCCGACAGCAGTGCCGAATAAACTCAGTAGCCAATGAGTATCATGTTTAGTCCATGATCTGTTTTGTTGTGAAATGCTAATTTTTTGTAATTCTTGAGTGTCTTTCACTGAAATACCGCATGATGTGAAATTTAATGTCGAAAATAATACGCTTATCAGAATAATTGATCACATGAGCATGCCAGTGCTAATCACTGGTTATAAAAACAAACGATAGTTATATTAACTATGTTGTGTTTTATTTGTGGTTATTAAATCTATTATTTAATTATAATTTGGAGTTTTAAACTAAATTTTTGTTAATTTTTAGTTTGATGGTTTAGTGTTCAACGAAAGATGGGTTGTTTGTTCTGTACGCAAGAATGTTGAACGGACGTCGATTCATCCATTTAAAAAGGCAGAGTTAAGCTTAACTCTGCCTTGAGTCACACAGACTGAAAAGTTATCTGCGTTAGGTAGGGATAACTCTTCAATCGTGTACGTTATTGATCATGTTGCTCTTTGGTACGTTTGTGTTTAGGTACGTAGTTCAGCATAGAAATGGGCACTGGTTTACGCGGGGTAAATCCTTCAACTTCACGACGTTCAATTAAATGTCCAAGTCGACTTTCAATCATGCATAGGTTTTTAAAGTCATCTTTCGATACCAGAGAAATGGCTTCACCTGTGGCCGTAGCACGACCTGTTCGACCGATACGGTGAACGTAATCATCTGCTGGGAAAGGTAAATCGTAGTTAATGACGCGCTCTAGGTTATCAATATCAATACCACGAGCACCGACACCTGTTGCGACCAAAAACGGAATCTCGCCCACTTTAAATTGCTCAAGCAGTCGATTACGAATTTCTTGGCTACGACCGCTGTGAAATGCTTCGGCGTAGATACCACGCTTTTCTAATTGTGTTACCAGCTTAGCGGCCCCTTTTTTCGTTTCAATAAAAATAAGCGCCTGCTTCCATTCGTTTTCTTTAATTAGGTGGCTTAACAGCGAAGATTTTTGATCTTTATCGACCGTAATCAGCCATTGCGCAATGTTCGCTTTAGATGCGGCTTTAGCGGCAATACTAATTTCGAAGGCATCATTAACGGCAGATTTGGCAAGATCGCGGACTTTGTTAGACAGCGTTGCAGAAAAGAGCAGTTGTTGAACGTCTTCTGGGACACGATCTAAAATCTTATTGATGTCGTCGATAAAGCCCATGTCGAGCATTCGATCGGCTTCGTCTAGTACAAGATATTCAATTTCTTCAAAATGTACGGCATGTTTGCCATACAAATCTAATAAACGACCAGGCGTCGCAACCAATACATCCACACCATCAATCAACGCTTCTCGTTGCGGCTTATCGTCCACGCCACCGAATACTGCCAATCCTTTTAATTGGGTAAATAGTGCATAGTCACTGATACTTTTTTCTACCTGCACAGCGAGCTCGCGAGTAGGAACCAAAATTAGCGCTCGGATGCGCTTTTTACGCTGAGTCGTCGCTTCACGCAAACGTTCGATAATCGGCAATAAATAACTTGCCGTTTTACCTGTACCAGTTTGTGCGGCCGCAATTAAATTACGACCTTCCAAAATCACAGGGATCGATTGATTTTGAATGTGGGTCGGTTTTTGGTAATTCAGTGCACGTAGTGCCTGAATAATGGGTTGGCTTAATCCAAGTTGTTCAAAAGACATCAAATTACTCTAGAAACAGTCCGAAGTGTCGGCAATAAATAGACCGTAACTATAACACATTTGCCGACAAGGCTCGGTTATTTTGCCTAGGTACGAATGATCAACTTAGCCTTTGGTTAAGGTGATGAAGGAGGGGCATCGAACAAATTCGGAAATTTTGAAGCGCAACAGCGCTATCTTAAAAATTTGGCCTCGAGCAAAACACGCTGGGCAGATTTGTTAAGTTTTTGACTGAAAACATTGGTTTTAATAACACTCATGATGAATGAGGACGAACGCCAATGAAAACAGTGATAGCAATTGATTTAGGTGCATCAAGTGGTCGAGTAATGGCCGGGCATCTCGATGAAGGGCGCATTCGTTTAGAAGAAGCGCACCGATTTTCAAACCAACAAGTACAGCGCGATGGACACAGCTGCTGGGACTTGTATTCAATTTTAGAAGAGATCAAAGTCGGGATTAATCGCGTTGTCGCGACATATCATGATGTCTGTTCATTAGGTATCGATACTTGGGGGGTCGACTTTGTCTTGCTCGACCAATACGGTACACACTTAGGTAACTTTGTCAGTTATCGAGACGCGAGAACTCAAGGGGTTCAACAAACCCTGCAACAAGAAAATCACTTTTCACCTCAAGACATATACACCATCAGTGGTATTCAGTTTTTGCCTTTTAACACGATTTATCAGTTAAAGGCGATCGCTGATGAACGCCCAGCATGGTTCGACCAAATTGATACGCTGCTCTTTGTTCCGGATTACCTCAACTACAAGTTATGCGGAGTGAAGCACTGTGAATATACCAACGCATCAACCAGCCAGTTACTCGATTGCCAAGATAAAACTTGGAACAGCACATTAGTCAAAGCATGTGGGGCGAACCTCAATTGGTTCTTACCACCTAAAATGCCTAACCGCATGATTGGTCAATATCAGCACGGAGACATCCAAATTCCCGTGTGTTCCGTTGCCAGTCACGACACAGCCTCTGCGGTCGCCGCTACTCCGCTGTCATCCGAATCTTGTGCGTATTTAAGTTCTGGCACTTGGTCTTTGATTGGGGTGGAAAGCCAAACGCCATGTCTAAATGAAAAGGCCTTTGAGTATAACCTGACAAATGAGGGTGGTGTGGATGGACGTTATCGCATCTTAAAAAACATCATGGGTTTGTGGCTAATCCAGAGAATTAAAGCAGAAAATCCATCATTGGCTTTTAGTGATGTCAAATTGCTCGCGCAAAACGCCACGCCATTTGAGTTTATCTGTAATCCAAATGATGATTCGTTTCTCAACCCTAACTCCATGACAGAAGCCATTGTGCAGTGGTTCACTACTCGAGATCTGCCTGCACCGACTAGCCTAGCCCAGATTGTGCGTTGTATTTACGACAGTTTAGCGTTGGCTTATAGCGCTGGATTACATCAACTGTCTGGTGCACTAGAACGCCCCATTGAAGCACTACGTATTGTGGGTGGGGGCACCCAAGATCATTTCCTTAACCAATTGTGCGCTGATGTGTGCCAAATCCCTGTTGTCACTGAGCCTACCGAGGCATCCGCTTTGGGGAATGTGATGAACCAATTTATTGCTCTCGATGCAATCTCTTGCCTTGAAGAAGGCCGACAAATCATCGAAGCATGCTCTGATGTGAAACATTATCAACCTTCTCACATTGAAGGTTTAGAACAAATAAAAGCGCAGTTTGCACTGCTCAAATAAGAAGGTAACAACCATGAAAGATGAACAAATTACTGCGGCATATCGCCAAGCTCAGCAACGTTATCAGGCACTTGGTGTAGATACAGAGGAGGCACTGAAAAAACTCGCTCAAACGGCTATCTCAATGCACTGCTGGCAGGGGGATGATGTGAAAGGGTTTGAATCACCTGATATCGCACTTAGCGGTGGTATTCAAGCCACTGGTAATTATCCGGGTGCTGCAACCACACCATCTCAATTGCGGACTGATATGGAAAAAGCGTTTGAATTCATTCCGGGTAAAAAGCGGATGAATTTACATGCCATTTACCTAGATACCGATGAAAAGGTTGAACGAGATCAGATTGAACCCAAACATTTTGCTTCGTGGGTCGAGTGGGCCAAAGAGCAAAATATTGGCTTAGATTTTAACCCAACGCTCTTTTCTCACCCTCTGGCTGATGATGGTTTTACGTTATCTCACCCAGATGAAAAAGTACGTCGTTTCTGGATTGATCACGTAAAAGCATGTCGCAAAATCTCTGCGTACTTTGGTAAAGAGTTAGGCACGCCTTCGGTCATGAACATCTGGATACCTGACGGCATGAAAGATCAAACTATAGACCGCCTTGCTCCTCGCGAACGTTTGATCAGCGCACTTGACGAAGCAATCGCTGAAAAGATTGATCCTAACTATCACCTTGATGCAGTCGAAAGTAAATTGTTTGGGATTGGTGCAGAAGCCTACACCGTTGGTAGTAACGAATTTTATCTCGGTTATGCCGCCACTCGTGGTACAGCGCTGTGTTTGGATGCTGGCCACTTTCATCCAACAGAAGTCATCAGTGACAAAATTTCTGCATGTTCTCTCTATGTTCAGCACTTGTTGCTGCATGTCACTCGCCCGGTTCGTTGGGATTCTGACCATGTGGTCTCATTTGACGATGAAACCCAATCTATTATGCGTGAAATTGTGCGTAATGACTTACAAGACAGAGTGTCAATTGGCTTAGACTTCTTTGATGCCTCTATTAACAGAATTGCAGCTTGGGTTATTGGTACCCGTAATGCACAAAAAGCCCTATTGAAAGCCTATCTGGAACCTTATCAACAATTGCAGCAAGCAGAGCAGGCGTTTGATTATACCACTCGACTCGCTCTTCTCGAGGAAGCCCATTCAATGCCGTGGAACGCAGTATGGGATTACTTCTGCCAAATCAATGATGTACCTGTCGGTCAAGCGTGGCTTCCTCTGGTAAAAGATTACGAAGCAACCGTACTGGCAGCGCGTTAATCCAGTCAAAAAAAATAATAAGAAACACTCGTCTTCCTCGCCTTATTGAGACAGGGGAAGGCGGGAATACCCTACATATAATAAGGAAAAATTTTATGTCTGTTATCGCTGGTATAGGTTGGCATATGGTAGGCGCTGCATCCGCAGCCGCTTTCTATGCACCTTATAAAAAAGTTCAAGGTTGGTCTTGGGAATTAATGTGGTCAATTGGTGGTGTGTTTTCTTGGGTCTTGATGCCTTGGCTCGTCACCATGATGTTAGTGCCGAACCTGGGAGAGTTTTACTCCCATATCCCGAACTCGACGTTTGCGATGCTGATCTTTTGCGGAGCGATGTGGGGAATTGGCAACATCACATATGGATTGACCATGCGCTATCTCGGTATGTCAATGGGGATTGGGATCGCTATCGGATTGAACTTAGCGGTGGGTACCTTGTTACCCCCATTTTTGAAGGGGCAATTAGGGGCGCTTATTGAATCCGCTGGCGGTTCTTTAACCATGATAGGCATTGCGGTTGCGTTGGTCGGTATCGCAGTTGTGGCCTATGCCGGAAATGAAAAAGAAAAAGTGATGGGAGAACGAGCCGAAGAATTCAACCTCAAAAAAGGGATCATTTTAGCCATTATATGCGGCATTTTCTCAGCAGGGTTTGCTTTTGGCTTAAATGCTGCGGGTCCAATCAAAGCGCAATCTGAAGCGTTGGGTATCAATTATCTTTATGTAGCGATGCCTGCGTATGGCTTCATCATGGGCGGCGGTGCCATTGTTAATTTCTTGTTCTGTGCTTACAACATCTTGCATAAAAAAGAGATTTCAGTTCGCCATGATTTAACACTTGGACGTTCTCTTCTCGCTCGCAACCTACTGTTCACTGCAATGGGCGGCATCATGTGGTACTTGCAGTTCTTCTTCTATGGGTGGGGTGAAGCATCCGTGCCAGCTCGCCTAGATTACATTAACTGGATGTTGCACATGTCTTGTTATGTCTTATTCGGCGGCATTATCGGTTTGATCATGGCGGAATGGAAAGGAGTAGGCACTCGTCCTGTCCGTATTCTAATCGCTGGACTATTGGTCATTATCGGTGCTGCCAACATTGTGGGCTTGGGCATGGCGCAGTAAGGAGATAATACAATGATTCGCAAAACATTTGTTATGTACGTTAATCCAGATTGCCATCAAGAATATCAACGTCGTCACGCAGAATTATGGAAAGGAATGAAAGACGTATTAAAAAGCCATGGCGGACACAATTACTCGATTCATTTATTTGCTGAACAGAATTTACTGTTTGGTTACGTGGAAATAGAAAGCGAAGCGCAATGGGAAGCGGTGAGTGACACGAAAATCTGCCGAGAATGGTGGGATTATATGCAAGATGTCATGGCGACTAACGCCGATAACTCACCCGTATGCAAACCATTAACAGAGGTGTTTTATTTAAAATGAGTATTCTTAATCAAGCGGTTCAAAATGAAATAGATAAGGTGCAAGAGGTATCGCAATACCTTTGGCAACGTGAATGGGCTGAACGTAATGGTGGCAATATTTCTGTTGATTTAACCGATATTTATGGTCCGGTTGGTGATACCAGTACCTTGGTGGAAAAAGATCTGCCATTACAATTACCTATTTCAGCGGCACAACGGATTTATTTCGTTAAAGGGACTGGACAACGTATTCGTGAGTTACGAGACCCTTCATATGCAGGTTGTGTTTTACAACTTAATAAGAAGGCTAATGGTTATAAAATTCTATGGGGAGGTAACGCATCCGTTTCTTTTGCTCCTACTTCTGAATTTATTAGCCATATAAAGATACTAGAAGCTAAACGCGCTAGCGGTGCGACAGATAAATCTGTGGTGCATACGCACCCGCTGGAACTTATCGCGTTATCGCACCATCCCGACATTTCTTCTAGCAGTGAGCTTTTTACCCAAACTTGTTGGAAAATGTTGCCTGAAGTACGGGCTTTTGTACCGCGAGGCGTTGGGATGATTCCTTATTGTTTGCCATCTTCTGAAGAGCTAGCTGACCGTACAACTGCATCGTTATTAGAGAATAATGTTGCGGTCTGGGAAAAACACGGTGCGACAGCATCGGGCGAAGATGTTCTGCAAGCGTTTGACTTTATTGATGTCGCGAACAAGGGAGCAAAACTTTATCTTATGTGCCTTGCATCAGGTTATGAGCCTGAAGGGGTAACAAAAGAAAATATGGAAATCCTGAAACGAGAATTTAACCTATAATTTGTGACACTGATAAAAGATTAAAAACGGCGAGTATGTACACTCGCTGTTTCTATTTAACTTGTTGATTTTTAGTTGATTATACTCATGCTTTAAATAGGTTAGTGACCCTGTTAACAAACTAAAACATTGATCAAATGGATGGTTTTATACTGAGAAGGAACTCTCAGCTTAATAAAAACAAAAGGTCACAATATAGGAGGGATAAAGACGAGGAATTAGCATGTTATATCTAACTTATGATGAATATGTTGGAAATGAGAGTAATATCCGAGTTTTGGGGCGTAATCCTCAAGTGGATTACCCTGAGCATTGCCATGATTTTTCAGAACTTGTCTTAGTTTGCCATGGTAGTGGCACCCATATTGTAAATGGTCAGCAAAGCCTGTTATTGCCAAATAGCATCTGTTGTGTAAGTGAAAGAGACTATCATCAATATTTGGATACGAAAGATGTCCATTTAGTTAATGTGCTATATAGCAAATCGAATTTGAATATCCATTCATGCTGCGTTGATGTAATTAAAAAACTAGAGAGTGAACAGAATAATTTTTTAATTACTCAATCTGCTTTTCAGCCGATTTTTAATTTGGCGCTAGCCATAGAAAAAGAGCAAAACAATCAGAGAAAAAATACCAAAGTCATGGTGAATTTATTATTTGAGCAACTTCTGTTGTGTATTGAAAGGCTAGATAGCCGCGTTACAGAAAACTCACCGGTTATCAATGCGTTGGTATATTTAGCTAATCATTATGCGGATCCTGATTTGTCTGTTGCTATTGTGTGTGAGCAGTTTAAAGTAACACCAAAAGCGTTAGCAAAAGAAATTTCTCAATTGACAGGAATGTCCACCAACCGTTTTATCAATCACTTACGGATTCGTCATGCGATAGGGCGCTTACGTCAAGGTGAGAGTGTCACCAGCGTCGCTTTTGAGTGTGGTTATACAGATAGCAATTACTTCAGCTCAAAATTTAAAACGGTGACAGGGATAAATCCAAGTGCGTTTCGTAAACAAACATTGGTGAATTGATCTGACTTTATGCTAGATGTCATAAAAATTTCTTTTATCACTCAGTAATAGCCTGATATTTAGCTTGGTATCGTTGCTATACCTTTGGTTAGAGGTTGAACGATATTAGGTTGATAAACAGAATAAATTGTCAGTGATGATGTTGAATTGATTTCAACGTTGTATTCCTTCAGCCCCTTATCTATAATCGCCTTCCTCAAGACCAACAATCTGACATTGCATTTATGTTGATGTAAAACGCAGTCTTCTTGAATCTTGGATAACGTTATGTCCTTTCGCCTTGTGCTTCATTTTATGATGACGTTAAACCATTACGATAAGAAGAGAAGTACGAATGTTGCTATCGATACTCGCCATTATTTTTGGCTTTGTTTTGTTGGTCTGGAGTGCAGACAAATTTGTTGAAAGCGCTTCAGCTACCGCGTTTCATGCAGGTATGCCCCCATTATTGATCGGTATGGTCATTGTTGGCTTTGGCACCTCTGCACCCGAAATGGTGGTGTCGGCGATGGCTGCGATGGAAGGTTCTCCAGCATTGGCGTTGGGCAATGCGTTGGGCTCAAACGTGGTTAATATCAGTTTAGTGCTTGGCTTAGCTGCGATGATTGCCCCTTTGTCTGTGCAATCTAAAATCGTCAAAAAAGAACTGCCTTTATTGCTCATTATTTCTATTGTGTTAGGCGCTATGCTTTGGAATAGCACGCTTTCACAGGTAGAAGCATGGCTATTGCTAGGTGGATTTTTCTGCTTTGTATTTTGGTCAATCTATCGTGGTATGAAAGGTGATGCTAGAGATCTTGAGCCAGAAGCCATTGATGAAATCAAATCGAATACGATGAGCACAAAAACCGCCATTATTTGGTTGGTTGTGAGTTTGCTGATTTTGATGGGAAGTTCGCGCCTGTTGGTGTGGGGCTCCGTCGATATTGCGCATGCGTTAGGTGTCAGTGATTTAATTATCGGTTTAACCGTTGTGGCATTAGGCACATCGTTACCAGAGTTAGCCGCGACTATTATTGCCGCGAAAAAAGGCGAACATGATATCGCTTTAGGTAATATTATTGGCTCAAACATGTTTAACATTTTGGCGGTAATTGGTATTGCAGGGGTGATTAAACCTGTTGAAAACATTGGTGGAGAGATTTTCTGGCGTGACTGGATGACAATGCTGGTGGTTACCATTGTTTTGTTTGCGGCAGCCATTGGTTTTAAAGGCAAAAATGGTCGTATCACTCGCTGGGAAGGCGCGATCCTATTGTTGTTTTACATTGGGTATAACACCTACCTCATTTCAAGTGTGATTCAAGCTTAACAACGAGCGATTCGATTAGAATCATATTGAGATAAAACCCCACTCCGGTGGGGTTTTATCGTTATCAGTAGTGAGTCATAATGGGTACCCGTATTATAAGGAGGCGTTATGACATCACTTTTCGACTATATTGCTGCAGTGAAATCACAGCCTTCCTCAGTCTTTATTTCTACCGTTGAGCACAATACGGTTGATGACTCTGATGGTGACGTACCTGAAGAAGAATCTTGGTATCGATTTACCAACGGCGCGTTGATTCGTCAACAAGTCGAATTTGATGAACCCGTTAATGATGATCAAGTATGCCAAGAATGTTGGATCAGTTACGAAGTCATGGAACAGCCGCAGTCTGCCGATATTACCCCGCGTAAGAAGATCTTTACTAATCGTTGCCAAGAAACATTTTGGATCAAAATGAATCGCCAACGCCAATCTCAATAGTTGCATATCCATTGAGGTCATTTGGGTATAGAGTGTTAATTCCAGCTTGTAATGGTTTAGATATTCAGGGAGGAACAATGCACAAATATAATTTACTCATCTTATGTCGCCGCTTTTTGATTGTTGGATTTACGATATTAATTGCCGCGTGTAGTAACGATGGTTGGAAAACGGCAAGCCGTGAACCGGCTGGAATCGCGCTTTCTCCTTCAGAACACCAAGAAGCTGTGATTGAAGTCTATGGCGCAGATACATACGGCTGGCGTGGTTGGTTGGCGCCTCAAACGAGGTTTGCCGGCTCTTCATCATTATCAAACATCAACGCCGGACCGCTTTTGGTATGGGGCTAAACCTAAAAAATTACTCGAGCTTCGAGGGCAGAAAGCGGCGCAATTAATCCCACAAATAGAATCTCAGGCAGAACATTATCCGTGGGCTGAACAGTACACGTTATTTCCGGGTCCCAATAGCAATACGTTTCCAGCATGGATAGCTAAGCAGATTCCTGATTTAGGTCTAGATTTGCCGTTTAGTGCGATAGGTAGCGGTTATGCGGACTAACCTAATGATAGGGGTTAGAATAAAAATGAAAGGGCTGACGTTAACCATCAGCCCTGATATAAAATCTGTCGATCGAATGATGTCGATGGATTACAGTGGAGTGACTTCGCTAGCTTGAAGCCCTTTAGGGCCATCTTCAACTACAAAGCTAACTTTTTGGCCTTCTGACAAGGTTTTAAAACCATCAGATACGATAGCGCGGAAGTGAACAAATACGTCTTTTCCACCATTATCCTGAGCAATAAAACCAAATCCTTTTGTTTCGTTAAACCACTTAACGGAACCTGTCACTTTCTCTGACATGTCTAACCTCTGTTAATAACTTCCTAAATAAACACTTATACCCATCGAGTACCATTCGACTAGGCATATATGACTCTTGGCAGGGTATTAATGTGGAACGAAGCAGAAGGTTATTGTCGACGTAAGACATTGCACAGCAACGAAATTGACAGGAACTTTTACCCGATTAAAACATTAACAGCTCTGTAAGAGCCTTAATTCACTATACTCGCCTTTCATCGAATAGCGAGTATTAATACGCAAAAAGTGGCATTGTTTGTGATCAAATTGTTATTTCAATCACACCCATAGTGAGAATATGAAAATGAACAATTATTTATCAGACCTATTTGGTGATTTGTTCACTACGCTTACGAGCAAGAGACGGATGATGGCGTAGCGCCACATTTGATAGGGATACTCAGTTTAAGCAGTGAAGCTATGGGTCATTAGCTGATTTGTGTATCAAAGCTGAACCAAACCTTGACCATGATCTGACGAACCGAACTGCTATATCAGTACACTGATGGAAACGATTTGAGGAGCTTGATTATGAAAATTCGTTATTTATCACTGTTGGCTGCTTTATTGCTAGGTGGCTGTATTCTTCCTCCGCCAGCCGATCATCCCCATGCTCAGCCTGGTCCTCCTCACGCACAACCTGCGCCAGCAGCAGGACCGGGTGCCTGTGGCCCACAAAGACCTTGTTAAAACCCATTATCTGAATACTAAGCCCTTCGTAAAGAAGGGCTTACTTTTATGTGCAATTTAGGTCTTACTCATCTTTGGGTTTAGGCAGTAGGCGTAAGTACCCGTGATTAACACCGCGTTGAGAAATAAGACTATCTGCTAAGTTTTCTAACTGATGGCGTTTGCCCTGTAAAATAGAGACCTCAAGACACTGTTCTTCTGAAATGTGCATATGCAAAGTTGAGACAGAAAGATGGTGATGATGGTGCTGAGTATTGGTTAGACGACGCGCCAGCTCGCGAGTCTCATGCTCGTAAAGATAGGAAAGTACACCGAGACATTCTTCATTCCGTTGGTTTTTCTCCGTGCTCAGTGAATCACGGACTAAATCTCTGACGGCTTCTGAACGACTGGTATACCCCTTCTCTTGAATAAAGTTATCGAGGTAATCAACCAAATCGTCGTCCATGGTGATAGTCAGTCTTTGCATGTCAGAGTCCTCTATTCCGTTAATATAGCAGGCAAGGGGGGTAAAATAGCGTATTCCAACTCTTGTGCTGCTGGGTGGAGAAAACAAAGATCCGCTTTCATATCAGCTTCTTTAGCGATACTACCGTTATTCATAACTAAGATACGTTGGCAAAATTGTTTCGCTAAACGGATATCATGAGTAATCAATAGCCAAGCAATACCGGTTTGATGTTGAATCTCTTTTAGCATATCCACCATTTTTATCTGAAGTACTAAATCTAAGTTGGATAACGCTTCATCAAGAATAATGAGTTTGGGTTTTGAGGCTAATGCGCGGGCGATACAGACACGTTGTAATTGACCGCCACTTATCTGAGGAGGGCGCTTATTGAGCATAGAATCGGGCAATCCTACTTGGTTAAGCAGTTGAATTGTTCTATCCATTCGTTCTGACTTAGACATAGAAGTGAGGTATTTGAGCGGTTCTTGAATAATGGACGCGACAGTTTTACGAGGATTAACGGCGCTGACTGAGTCTTGTAACACCATTTGGATGTCACGATGCATGGCTTGCCGTTGAGTTCGATTCATTTGTTTGGTCGTTCGACCTTCAAATATAATTTCACCTTCTTTAGGGATTTCTAATCCACAAAGCATCCGCGCAAGTGTACTTTTGCCACAGCCGCTATTACCCAATAAAGCAGCAGATTCATTGGGATAGAGGTGAATATTGATCTCTTTAAGAACGGGTTGATAGGGTTTCTTCCCCAGTAGGGAAAAACGCTGGTAGCCATGTGAGACATAATAAGTGGAAAGTAAAGTCATCATTCAAGTGCCATGTTGTACAGAGAAAGATGGGCGTTGACCAGTTCACGAGTGATAGGGTGGGCTGGGCGCGTAAATATGGTAGAAATTGAATTATGTTCAACAATCTGCCCTTGGTCGATAACGGCAACACGGTGAGCGAGTTTTGCTACCACGCCCATATCATGGGTGACCAATAAAATGCCTAATTGTTGTTTATCTACCAGCGATTTCAATAACTCCAAAATTTTGGATTGCATCACTAAGTCAAGGTCGGTGGTGGGTTCATCTGCAAATAAAAATGGACTACCACTGAGCATAGTGAGAGCAATCATCATACGTTGGAGCATGCCACCGCTCATTTCATGAGGATACAAGCTAAGAATTTTTTCAGGTTGATCTAAACCAGCTTCACGCATGGTTTTTACGATAACGTCGGAATAACTATCGGTTTTTATCTGTTTGCTAATCGTTAATGTTTCTAACGCATGCTGTTTCATTGTATGAACGGGGTTAAATGCGCTGCGAGGATTTTGCATAATCGTCGATATGGTATGACCGCGAAGTTGTTCATGAGTTATTTGGTGATCATCAAAGAGTACAGAGCCAGAAGATTGATGCAATCCGTGAGGGAGTGCACCTAATGCAGCGCAGCAGGTCAACGATTTACCTGAACCGCTGGAACCAATAAGTGCAAGAATTTCACCGGTTTTAATTTGCAGCGAAATATTATGGATCAATCGAGTTTGTCCGGCATAGACGGTGTAGTTGTTGAGTGCAAGCGTGTGGCTCATGAGTGGACGTGCTCCAATTGTAGGTATGGATCCAGATGATCACGCAACGCATCACCTAACCAGTTAAATGCGACGACACTGACAAATAGAGCTAAGCCAGGCCAGAACATAAGACTCGGATGAGTCCAGATATATTGGCGAGCATCACTAATCATGACACCCCATTCAGGAGTCGGGGCTTTAACGCCAAGCCCTAAGAAAGACATTCCGGCAACATGCAGCATCATATGGCCAATATCCATGGTAGCCAGCACGATTAATTGAGAAATGATGGGGCTCATAAAATGATCTTTGAATAACCCGAAGCCTTGGTTTCCCGATAAACGGGCAGCGAGTATAAAATCACTGTTACGTTGAGCCAGCACAATGCTACGTACTAAACGTGCATACCAAGCCCAGTGAGACAGGGCGATGGCAATAATCACGTTGGTAATCCCCGTCCCTAATACCGCGACTAAAAACAATGCCAGAATCATGGTTGGGAAGGTGAGGAAAATATCGGTAATACGCATTAGAGTTGCATCGACTTTGCCACCCATAAAGCCAGCGATTGTGCCAGTTGTCACACCAATACAAATAATTAACGCTATTGCGCACGCGACGGCGCTTAATGAGGTTCGTGCTCCCTCGACTAACCGAGTGAAAGTATCCCGGCCTAAATGATCGGTACCAAGCCAATGTTGTGTCGAAGAGGGTAACAACCGGTTTGGTAGGTCGATGGCATTGGGGTCGTAGTGTAAAAAGTAGGGGCCGACAATAGCCATGAACAGTAGTGTGAATACCAGTATCAATGGTCCAAGGTGACTTTTATGCTGGAAAAAGTGGTTCATACATTTCCCTCGATAGACAAGCGACGTACGCGTGGATCTAATGCAGCACAGGCAATATCAACCAGCAGGTTACACAGCACGTAAACGACGACCATGAGCAAGGTAACACACTGAATCACTGGAAAATCGCGGTTGAATACTGCGGTGACGGCGTAACGCCCGACGCCAGGCCAACCAAAAATACTTTCAATTACCAGTGTGCCTCCAATCAATTCGCCAATATGAAGTCCAAGCGAGGTGATGATTGGGAGCATTGCATTACGAAAGATGTGATTGCGCTGAATTTTAGACTCTTTGACACCGCGTAGGCGCGCCCAAGTGACATAGCGCTGGCCAGAGACTTCTAACATGTTGGTGCGAATCAAACGCGCATTTATCGATAAAGACATAAACGCGATTGAAAAAGCCGGCATCAATAAGTGACTAATGCCACCGTAGCCAAGTGCAGGCAGCCAATGGAGATGAGTTGAAAATAGAATCACTAGCAAAAAGGCTAACCAAAAGTTGGGCATGCTGACGCCCAAAAATAGAATGAGGCGCAGCAGGTAGTCGGGAAACTTGTTGCGATATCTCGCACAAAGCATCCCAATAGGGATTGAACCAAACAAAATCATGGAAAGCGCTGTGACTCCAAGTAACGCAGTTGCTGGCACAAAACTCATGAGTTCTTGTAAAACGGGGCGACCCGTGGCATAGGAATGGCCAAAATCGAGTTGAACTACGTGCTTTAGCCAACCCCCATATTGGGTCCAAAGCGGCTGGTCTAAACCGAGATCAATACGGGTGGCTTGTAACAATTGGTCGGTTGGGGGGAGGCCTGATAAACGCAGGTATTCCATGGCTGGATCGTTTGGCCCAAGTCGCAATAAAAAAAAGATAGTGGCTGAGGCAGCCAGCAGTATTGGAATAAGCATCAGTAAACGTCGTGAAATATACTGCCACATAGGATTATCTCTGCTTTAAAATATGTTCAAACGGGATATGGCTGGGTATTGCACTAAATGGGACAGGGCCAAATTTTGGGTTTGCTACCACGTACATTTGTACCCAAGTGAGTGGTAGGTAAACGGCTTCTTTATGTAGCCGAGTTAAAATATCGCGATACAGCGCTTGGCGCTTCTTGTTGTCAGTGGAGATCAAAGCTTGTTCTATTTCTTGATCGATAAGGGATTTATCTTTAAGGCCTTGCTGAGCTTGGAAGTCGGCGTGCGAAGGTACTCGCATGGAACTTAAAAAAGCATGAGGATCGTAGGGCGCGCCCCAGGTACGGTTAAAAATCATATCAAACTCACCGCTTTTTTGGCGGTGATAAATAGAACCTTCTTCTTCTCCGAGCAGATTGACTTCAATCCCCACTTTAAACAAATCGCCCTGAATGATTTCCGCCATAGATTTGCTTACAGGGTTCGTCCCTACATAAGACAGATTGATATTAAGGCGTTGTTTGCCTTTATAACGAATCCCCTGTACAGAAGAACGTTGCCAGCCCGCTTTATCAAGCAGCGAGTTCGCTAATTGGATATCATAACGGTAAGGTTTTAAACCGATATTGGCATAAGGAACGGTAGGAGCGAATAGCGTATTTGCCTTAGATTGAGTGCCATAAAGTACCGTTTTGATCATAACCTCTTTATCGACACTATGGTTAATCGCCAACCTTACGGCTAACTCTTTTGTTGGGCTGTGTTTGGTATTTAATGCAAGATCAATGGTTTCAATCGGGGGCGACAGCTCGGTGGTGTATTGATGTGACTGACTAAAGCGCTCAAATGTGTCAGGAGAAACACTGCCATCGACACCGTAAATTAAATCAACGTCGCCGGTTTCAACTGCTAAAGCACGGCTGGTGGGGTCTGGAATGACTTTAACGGTGATGCTTTCTATCGCAGGTTTTGCTCCCCAATACTGTTCGTTGCGTTTAAATTCGTCGTATTGGTTTAAACGAGTTTTCGTCAATATCCAAGGACCGGTACCAATAGGGTGTTTAATGCCGTTTTTCGTTTCGTTATCGATAAATTGAGAAGGAGCGATAAAGCGAAATGGACGAGGAAGAGAAAGTTCGAGTAAAGCAGGGTAGTAAGGGTGTTTTAGTGTGAGTTGAAAAGTGTCATCATTTAACGCTTTATAAGACTCAATTTGGTTGGTTAATTCTAACCATGCATGACGATCTTTGTTATCCATCACCGTGCGAAAGTTATCAACCACAGCCTGAGCATTAAAAGGTTCACCATTGGAAAAGGTGACATGGTGGCGCAGGGTAAAGGTATAGGTTCGGCCATCTGCTGAAAGCGTCCAATGACTTGCCAGCCAAGGTTTGACCGAGCCGTCACTTTGATATTTGACTAATGGTTCATACACCATGCTTTGAGCAAACATTTGGTTAGGTGAATAAAGGTGAGGGTTGAGTGGCCCAACATTGAGAGGCCAAGCAAAATTTAAATGAGTCGCAAAACAAATGGGCGTGAATACAACAAAGAAAATGAGCGACATAAATTGCGCATATGATTTAGAACTTATGCTGGTTTTAAGCGGTTGAGAACACCAGTTGTGGTGAAAATTCAAAGCGATGGTCCGTTATCTAGAATGATGTGGTATGAAATTTTATAAAAAAGTTCATACAAGACATCGATCTATATCAATAAATATTCAATAAATTGCAAAGGTTTGGTATTTTCAGACGCTGACTATAACCGTTAGATGAGAAGGGTTCGATAGATGGATTTTGTTTTATGGGTATATTAGCCATTTTGCTGGCGTCTTTTTTCTGGGGAACTTCTGGAATTTTTGCTGCCTTTATCCCCCAAGTTAGCCCGTTAGCGATTGGTGCATTTGCTACTGGCTTTGGCGGGATAATCCAGTTTGCTATCGCCTGGAAATCGCTCCATATATCTCACCGGCGATTATGGGATAATAAAACCCTGTGTTTGGTAGGTGGCATCACCGTCGCTATGTACCCGTTAGCCTTTTATTCATCGATGCATTTAGCTGGAATCGCTGTCGGTACGGTAGTTTGTATCGCGTCCGCGCCTTTTGCTTCTGTCGCTTTAGAGCACCTTGTTGGTGGTAAAGTCAATATCTCAATTGGGTGGTTGATGAGCCTTTTATTTGGCGTTGTGGGAATATGTTTTCTTATCTTTGGTCAACATGATGAGCCCGTGTTTAGCTCACATCCTTACCGGTTATTGGGAATTGGCGTTGGTATTTTAGGTGGCACTGCCTATGCGATCTATACATGGGTAGCAAAGCAGTTAATTGACCAGGGGGTACCCTCTAGAGCCGCCATCGGCACTTTGTTTGGGCTTAGTTCGATGCTATTACTGCCAAGCCTTTTTCTTACCGGAGATACCCTGTTCTCTCAAATGTCTTCGTTATTTGTCGGAAGCTATATGGCCCTTATCCCTATGGGGTTAGGGTATCTTCTTTTTGGCTATGGGTTAAAAACGGTTACCGCCAGTTCAGCAACGTTACTCAGTTTGTTCGAGCCTGTTGTTGCAACGGTACTGGCTGTGACCATTGTGAAAGAAACGCTCGGGTGGTATGGATGGGTCGGGATTGTAAGTATTGCCATCTGCTTGGCGCTGCAATCGTTGTCTCAACCGACAGTTATCAAAAAAACTCCGTTAATCAACCAGATTAAATCAGCTGATACTGGTGGTCTTCATTAACCATCACAACACTATTGCGGCCATCGTGTTTGGCTTTAAATAAAGCTTGGTCGGTGAGTTCAACAATGGTATCGAAATCGTGATTAGGCTCTACCATAGCGACACCAATACTAGCAGTTAAAGAAATACTTTGGCTAAATTTATGGTCGGCGATAATGGCACGAAGTGATTCGGCAATGAGTCTAGCCTGGTTAAGCGGAGTTTTAGGCAGTAAAATACAAAACGTCTCCCCACCGTAGCGGCCAACATAATCATAACCTCGACAATTCTCTTTCAATAGCGCAGCAAATTCGACGAGCACATAATGTCCTACAACGTGACCAAGTCGATCATTGAGGCGTTTAAAATGGTCAATATCGACCATCATTATCGCAATGTTTTGTGTATCAGAGAGTCTCATTTCATCGAAAAAACGAGCCAAAGAATCGTGACTCCATACATTAGTCATTGTGTCGGAAGAGGCTTTTTCTTCTAAGTGGCACTGATTCAAGTATATTTGATGGCTGGAGTGACGTAATAATGTGTATGTGATAATTCCAAATACAGCTGCAGATGCCATCCAAAGATAATGCAATGCCATATCAATACTCGGCATATAACTCTCACTGAGAGTTATAAATATCGTAATGAGAAAACAGATGAGGATGCTGAAGGTGGCTAATGTTAAAGATAAGCCAGACATAACAAAGACCCATAAAACATTAAGGTAAATTTCTGGTGCTAAATAAGCAAAGGATTCCGTATGTAAATTAAAATAGAGGTTAGCTGTAATAGTGGTAATCGGCGCAGTGAAGAGCATAACGCGCATCACGGGATAAGCGTTTGGGAAAAAGGTCAGGGCCGTTATGATGAATAATCCAATCGGAACTATCACACCATGCAGTAAGCAACGAAATAATCCATCGGGAAGCTCCATTGTTTCTTCAATAAAACAATAAATTATGTACAGAATTGCAGTACACATCATGGTATAGCGTACTTGGAGAATACGGCTTTTAAAAAACCAATCTTCGAATGGTGATGACACTGTTAACCCTAGGCCCATCTGATCGTGTCCTGTGACAGAGCTGTTCTAAACCGACATGATAATCAAGACCGTTACTAGGGGGTATTACCCTAATTAGGTGTTTTACTTTAAATTTGTCAAAATCTGATCTATCCCACTTGTTTAGGGGGATTCTTTGTTGCATCGATAACAATCACCGTACCTATAGAAATCCCCTCTAATATCATTAACACTTGTTTTTGTTAAGGTTATTCAATAGTATCAATATGTGCTTATCAGCATATACGCCCTACTTGAGCTTGAGCGATGACAAGTAGATGAGCTCTGATTACTAGGTTAAGCATAATATACATTTATTTTAACAACATGATTATAAGGGAATAATTATGAAAATTAGCGCTAGAAACCAATTTACAGGGATAGTTAAAGCCATCGATGAAGGGGCTGTTAATGCCGAAATTTTAATCGAATTGGCGGATGGTTTGGTGATTGCTTCAGTTATTACGCTCGGTGCAGTACGTTCGTTAGGGATTGAGGTAGGTAAGCCTGCTACTGCAATTATTAAAGCATCTAATGTTATGGTTGGTGTCGAATAATTCTGCGTTGGGGCCATTTGTTGGCCCCAATCTTAGGCTAATGTTTTTTTGACCATGCTTGGCCCTGCTTAAACATTTTACCATCGATAGAAAAAGACAAAGTAACCACATTCGTTCTTTCCAAACGGCACAAATCTAATTCATTTAATTGCTGACGAGAGAATTGGCAATGGATGCTACAACGCTGTTGCGCAAAACCTGATTCAATAAAATCGTCAAAGCTCTGTTTACTACGTGCTATAAAAGTTTGTATCGTCATAATATTCAGCCAACTATTGACAGTTACCTCTGTATTAACGTTCTATTATCTGCCAGTGATTACTCATTATTTTTTAGGCAGTGGTTAGGTGTAATCTAACCCAACGGTGTTCTTTCATGTCACGGAAATTAAAAGATAGTGTGAAATTAACGTAGGGGAATAGAGATTTATAAGCTACTTATTGAATAAAAAGCCCCCACGAACTGTGAGGCGTTGAAATAATTTAGTATTAAACAGGTTAATATTTGTTACTAAAACCTTGTTTAATTAAAGTTGAAGCAACATCGGGATAGTAAATACGATTATAATATCCGGAAATCGATTGGCTCCAAGATTCACCATCAGCTCGACCAATCGTTTCCCAATGCGCAGTAATTTTTTTGTTGTAGTACTCGATGTTATCTTTCATACCATCACTGCGATATTGTTCTTCATGACGAAATGTTTCCATTGGTAAGCGTGGTTTAATGTGTGCAGGTTTATCAACATAACCAAGAGATAACCCGGCGACGGCGAAGGTATGATGGGGGAGGTCGAGTTCTTCGATCATTTTACTAGGATTTAAGCGTACGCCACCAATAGGAACGCCACCTAAACCTTGCGAGCGAGCTGCAATTAATGCGCTAGTTAAAGCAATACCTACATCAGTTGAGCCTGAAATGATACTTTCAATACTTTCTGTTGCTTTTTGTTCCTCACTGACCGCTTTCATGCCAAGTTCTGTTTTATACATATCGATGATAAATACCAAAAATACTGGCGCTTTGGCAATCCAAGGTTGCCCACCGCATAACTCAGACAAACGTTGGCGACGTTCAGCATTACGCACCACTAAAACCGATACCTGTTGTGAGTTGATTGACGTGGGGGCTTGATATGCCGATTGAATAACATTGTCCAATACGTCATCTGGGACAGGCTTAGTTAAAAAACTACGTTCACTTTTATGTGAATATAAGGTTTTAAGTACGTCGTTCATGTATTTCTCCTTTCTCCATCGGGACAAATATTGATAGATGTGCAAACTTTACTCTATCTATGTTTATCAAAAACGCCAACTAGAAATATACTCTTTAGGAGAATTTTAACGGAAAGGATTAATATATTAATTTATAGTAATAATNAATTAACCTATTTAAAATAATCTCAATGAATATAATTTTCATTAACAATATATACAGATATTATAATTACTAACATTAAGTGTTTTTTTCGTAATTGTCTTAATTGTATATATTTTATTTTAAATAATATAACC
>NZ_WEKT01000066.1:0-24242 GCF_009874545.1 Vibrio eleionomae
ATATAAATATTGTAATAATTTCATATTTTATAAAAATACTATGTAAATTTTACCTATAAAATAAAAATACAAACATTCAACTTTGTGTAAACATTGCCTTAAGAGAAATTATGATTGGCATATAACATGCATTTAATAAACTAATATTCCTATTACCTTATCAAATTAAAGACTGTTCACATGATAGTGCTAATGAAGAATAGAAGAGAAATAAGTGACATAAGTAACACCTTGGAAAAACACTACCAAGCGTGTTTTAAATTAACACACAAGACAGCCTACGATTCCATTTTTCGTTCTGTTTCACGCTTTATCACTTTGGAGGAAGCGCTGCTTAACCAATTAACCCAGTTTGACTGCGATAAAAACAACATTCAAATTAGGAAAAACCAATTCAATAATACTGAAATATTTGAAAGTTACGGTGAGCTGCTCAACGCTAATACTTCTTTGATTAAATATCTAACGGAAATGATCGCTGTGATCGAAAATATTGAAGTCTGCTCGCTATTATCTTATTGGACGGCAGCCATGAAAATTGAGAATGATGATATCGCCTCGAAAATCGAGTATGCACACACAATCACCTAAGTGACTATATCCCTCACATAAAAATAAAATAAGGCCTAAACAGTTTAGGCCTTATTCAGTTCAATTCGTTTAAAGAGTACAAATGGTCAATGCATTACGTTTGATTGTGACTACCAAGCGATCTGCAGTAAAAGGCTCTCCATCCACCACATAATCAAATGGTTGCGGAGCAGATATAACAACTCGTTGAGCACAGTTATAAGTAAAACGCTGTGCCTTTTCACGCACATCTAATGCAGAAAGTGTAATATCTGATAACGCTAGCAACCTTTCTCCGACACTTTGCGTTCCTTCAAGGTACGTTATATGAAGTAAGCCATCGCTTGGTTCGGGCATAGGGCCGCCTTGAGCAAGCACGGTAGTAAAAGGCGCAGTATTCGCCACTACCAGGCTTGAAACACTCAAGCTCTGTTCTGCAGAGTCATCTTGCTGATAAGTTAGATCAATAGGAGTATTTTGGGCTAACGAATTGAAGAACCCATTCAAATAGGCTAATTGCCCACTTTGATTTTTCTTTTCTCGCTCGGCGTATTCGATCATTTTCTGCTCAAATCCAATCCCCAGAACGAGCAGCATCAATTTCTCATTACAATAAGCAATATCAATTTTTTTCTCTTGGCCCGACAAAATAGCCTCACAAGGCTTTTCAACCGGAAATACTTTAATTTCTCCCCCATAAAGAACGTGACACAGTGTATTAGCCGTTCCAAGAGGGATAGCGCCAAATCTAACATCAGACCCCACTAACATATTCGCGACTTCAGACAGCGTGCCATCACCACCCGCTGCGACTACTAGTCCAGCGTTATTTGCCATTGCTTCTTTAGTCAGTTCTTCAGCAGATATGTCTTTGGATGTAAACTTAATTTTTAATGGATATTCAGTAGTAAGCCTATCAATAATTCTTTTTCCATAGCGATGCCAAGCACCAGCTCCAGAGACAGGATTAGCAATAAGCCAAACAGCAGAGACCTGTTCAAGTTCACCTTCGTTTCTTAATTTGTGCAGCGCCCGTAACTGCCTTTTGTTTAACCTTGCGGTACTTCGAACATTGTGAATACGATCTAACGCTTGTTCGACAGTTAAGTGTGGATCTTTGCTAAGTAGATAGGCAGCAACAACAAACACTGAACGGCCTCGCCCTAGTGCGCAATGGACGACCACTGCTTTATCTTGTGCAATCTGCGTATCAATCCAATTAAGGGCATGTTTTAATTGTTCAGTAGTCGGCACCGTGTGATCCAACACTGGAATAGTGAAATAGTCGAACTGCTTGTCGATAATAGCACTTTCTAACCCAGCAAACTCAGCCGTCACATCAACAATACTATTTACATTATGTTTCTTTAATTCACTGATTTCTGAGGAGAGTAAGCGCCGAGACACATAGAGGTTAGGTGCAACATGATGAATAGCTGGGATTTTATCTCGACTACGGCTCCAAGCATTGTAAGCTTTAACACCTAATAGAAAGGGTATAAAAGCCCAACGAATCCACCATACTATTTTGCCATCTTCATTTTTTTTAAAAATTGAAGGAATATTGTAAAGGTACGCGATAGTAACTAGAAATATCGATATCCCGACCCAACCACATACAACTTTGAGCAATAGGTTCGGTATCGCCACGACAGCAGCAAAACATAAGATAGTGATCAATAAGTAATATTTAACCATAAACATCTTACGGCACCTCACTATGATGTTGTATGTTGGCTTTACTCGACAGGGAAATATCTAAACGGATAATCTTATATACCCAAATAGCAAAAACAGAAACCTGAGCCTTAACTAGGAGCAAATATATTCTCTCTAAACAGCCACGTGGGCTTATTAAGTGTTCTCAAGAACACAAATAAAGGCAACCACCAAAGAACGCATCCTTGGTGGCACTTACGCAATTAACAGTCCGTATCTTTCTGGTCAAGATCTGATTTAATATCTTCACATTTATCTTCGATGGCATTTTGCGTATCTGTCGCAGCGTTATCGACTTTTTCACCTGCTTTTTCCATAGGGCCTTGGTTATCACAAGCCATTAACGTAAAACCTAAACCGACTACTGTTGCTGCTTTTACTAACGTTGAAATTTTCATATTTTCACTCCTAATAGTTTGTTTTATTGAATCTTTATATCTATTTTCTCTTGCCAATCATTGCCATCACTATTGAAATAACGAACGACAAAGCAAACAAGTAAAAAATCACTTTCGCTATTGCTGCAGCTGTACCAGCAATCCCACTAAAACCAAACATGGCAGAAATGAGTGCAATAACTAGGAATATCAGTATCCATCTCATCATGGTGAATATCCTTTACTCGTAATCTGCGCTTACTGGGTTACAGTAATTTCATCTACTACCTGGGTCACATCCGCAGTATTTTGCGCAATGTTAATAGCAAGGTCTTGCTGCGCATCAGTATCTAGCTGCCCCTCAAGAGTGACTACACCATTATTTGTCGATACATCAATATTGGTGCCACTCACGTTTGAGTCCATTAATAAACGTGTTTTAACAATCGAGGTAATTTTGGCGTCATTTAACTGCCCGAAAGAACTATCGGCATCATCACTTTGTTTGTCGATCACCGTTAATTTATTTTCAACGTCCTTAACACCATCAAGCCCTTCAACCAACTCTCCGGCTAAATCTTTATCAACGTCATTGTCAACTTTCCCGGTCAATGTAACGACACCATGTTCTACATCAGTATTAATATCGAAAGAATTTAAATTTGTATTAAGAAGCAATACTGTTTCCGCTTTGCCATCTACCCAAGCATCCATTGATTTATTTTTCCATTGATTAGAACTTGCGGCAAAAGTAGACATTGAAGTAGTACATAGCATTGAAGTGATAAGAAGATTTTTCGTCATGTTTTTCATATCTATTTCCTCTTATTTAAAATTTTCTTTAAATACATCCAGATATAAGCAACGACCATGCCACCAATATAAGAAACTGATTTTCAATAATATTTTTATATTTAACCATTACCTTGTTATAAATTTCGATTGTAGCAACGTGAATTATTTACACTCTCTTTGAAAAAATTATCCACATAGACCCTTTATGTTAGATATGAATAATTTAAAAAAGACATAGCTAATTACTTTTTACCCACCGATTAAACGCCACCATTTCTGACAGTTATCTTTCATTTAAAACATATTTATAAGACTTAAAATTTTAAATTTATGATATCCTAATATTCTAAATATCCGGAGAATAATGAGTATAAAAATGCAACGTCCTAGCCTCTTTATGTACATACAAAATGAAACATTAAGCGACAATATTTTGCGATTGGAACCTGTTAAAAACTTCTCTGTGATGACAGATAATGTTCAGAAGCATTGGATAGACACATTAGAAAAACATCAGCCAAACTTAGCTATTATAGAACTATCCGAATTTACTCAAGATGATTACCAACGTTTAAAAACAACCACCGCTTTTCATAGTATCGAGATCATCTTTATCAGTCCCGGAACGCCTAATCCGAACATAGATAATTTAATGGGTATGAATGCCATTTTTCATTATCGCCAACCTGTTGATATGTCTGTATTGTCAGAAACACTCAATGAGATCAGTATTTACTATCAAAGTCTTAATTCCATAGGTCAGTCCATTTCAAGCAGCAATTTAGATCAATATGGGTTACTCGTTGGTTCTTCAGCATCAATGCATACTTTGTATAGATTGATTAGAAGAGTCGCAAAAACCGACGCTAACGTCTTAGTTATCGGAGAAAGTGGGTCAGGAAAAGAGCTAGTTGCTCAAACTATTCACCTAGCGAGTGAACGTAATCAACAACCTTTTATTGCGATAAACTGCGGGGCTATAGCGCCAGAGCTCATTGATAGTGAGCTGTTTGGGCATGAAAAAGGAGCATTTACGGGAGCTAATAAAGCCCATAATGGCGTATTTGAACAAGCTGATGGTGGCACGCTCTTTTTAGACGAAATAACCGAGATGCCTTTAGAACATCAAGTAAAACTCTTAAGGGTACTTGAGTGTGGTGAGTATCGGCCTGTTGGGAGTCAAAACACAAAGTATGCTGACGTGCGAGTCATTGCCGCAACTAACCGAGACCCACAAGTCGCTATCGAAGAACAGTTTTTAAGGGAAGACCTTTACTTTAGACTGTCACACTTTCCTATCCATGTTCCTCCCCTTAGGGAGCGTGGTAATGATATTGTTGGATTAGCAAAACATTTTATCAGCCACAGGAATGCCAACGAAGAGCAAGTAAAAACGATTCTTGAATCCGCTATCAACAAAATTGCGCTCTACGATTGGCCCGGAAACGTACGTGAACTCAAGCACTGCATTGAGCGTGCCTTTATTCTTGCCGATGATGTCATCAAAGATGAACATCTAATCTTTGATACGCCACCACTTGAAACGGGTTCCACAACAGCACATTCCGTTCCAACGGGCGTACCGTTAGAAGAGCTTGAAAAAGCAGCGATCATGCAAACCCTAGAAGACCGAGAAGGTAATAAGACAGAAACTGCGCAAGACTTAGGGATTAGCGTCAAAACGCTCTACAATAAACTCGATAAATATCAAAGTAATTAATAAATGGGATTCACTCTACTGATAATGTAACCGTATTATCAGTAGAGTTGATGTTTCAGTGAGTTTCAAACATTCACACCTATGACACCAAGAAAACACTTTAATATATTGATTTTAAAATGTTTATTTTATAATTATTAAATAAACTAGGTTAATCAAAGCTCAAGAAACCTTCCACATCAGAGATTGGCGACGCGCCTTTTAACATCGCAAAATCCGGACGTTGCGGAGCAAGAGATGAAATACCCGCGATGATCGCTTCTAACTGTGAGGCAACAGCCAATACCCCCGCATCATCGTGACGCTTACCCACAATTTGCAGCCCAAATGGCATGCCATTTTCATCGCGACCACAAGGAATAGTGATTGATGGATGTCCCGCTAGTGTTGAAGCGTATGCCATTGCAAGCCAGTGATAATACGTTTTCGTTGGTTTACCATCAATTTCTGTTGGATAAAATTCATGCCAATTTCGGGTTTGAATGGTCGTTGTCGGCGCCAAAATATAATCGTGATCATTAAAGAAATCCTGCCAACGACAGTAATAAGCCGTTTGCATCGTCAATGCCTGAGACACATCTTCTGCACTGTATGTGCGCCCTTCTAGAACATTATCCGTGATATTCGGCCCCATTAATTCTGGGTGCTCATCCAGCAATTTAGGGTGTGAACTTAAAAACATCACTGCGCGCAATACAGAGAAAATTCTATCGGCATGGCTACAATCCGGTGTGACTTCTTCCACTTGTGATAAAAATGGCGTTAAGGCACTGATTGCCTTGCGAAAACAGCGCTTCACTGCGTTTTCTACAGGCGCAAAACCATAGTCATCAGTAATAGCGAAACGTAATCCTTTCAAATCAATAGATTGAATATTGGCAAATTTTTTCGTATCCCACAGAGTGTTACCACCCATGACATGGGTATATTGATCCCGTGTATCTGGGGTTGCAATAACCGATAACATCAAACCACAATCAGCGACAGTGCGCCCCATTGGGCCATTGGTTGGCAAGGGCATCATACCCATCGCACGTTTTGTTCCAGGTACCACGCCTGGGCTTGGTCGATACCCAACCACGCCACAAAACGATGCAGGTGTACGCAAAGAGCCACCCGTATCAGAGCCTGTAGCAAGTGGCGTATAACCACAAGCAAGTGCGACAGCAGAACCACCCGAAGAACCACCACAGTTACGAGTCAGATCATAAGGGTTTGGTGTCACACCATATACTCGGTTACGAGTATTCCCTCCGGCGCTCCACTCTGGACAATTCGTTTTGCCCAATACAAGTGCGCCAGCACTGCGCATTGCCTCAACCATTGCGTCGTCTTTTGTTGCAATATTATCGCGAAAAATTTCCGAACCAAAGGTTGTCGGAAGCCCCGCGACATCAACCATGTCTTTCACACCAAATGGCAAACCATGTAACGGACCAAGAGCCTCGCCACGGGCTTGTTTCTCATCTGCGGCTTTTGCTTCTGTAAGCGCACGATCAAAATCTCTCGCCACCAGCGCATTGACCGCATGATCAAGCTCATTAACTCGCGCTATGCAAGCTTGAGTCAGTTCTTGGGATGAGAGTTTTTTCTCGGCGATGAGATCGCGAGCTTCGACAGCGCTTAAATCCGCTGGATTACTTGCATGTTGAGTCATTTCCTTTTCCTCAATAGATATTGATACGTGTTGATCGTTGGCAAAACAATCCGTATCTGAGCATCATGCTCTATAGATTTTGTAAATTAAAAGCGTCCACTTGGATCAAGCGGAACCTGAAGTAAATTCGTTTTATTTTCCATCGCGTCGGCTAACAACATCGCGGTAGTTGGACCTAAAGTAAACCCTTGATGACCATGCCCGAAGTTGAACCAAAGCCCCTTATGTTTTGGGGCGGCCCCAACAACTGGTATCATATCTGGCATACAAGGTCGGGTTCCAAACCATTGAGGCTCTTCTACCCTTTCACCAAAATCCAATAGTTCGCGAATCGCCTTCTCGCCTCTATTTAACTGAACAGGCTCAGCAGGCGCAGACATATCCACCAAGGCTGCCCCCGTACATAACCTCAAACCTTCAACCGTATTGGTTGCAAGAATGCCATTGGCCGTATCTAAAAATGGTCGCTGCAAGGTTTCTTTAACGGCAAAATGGCCGTGATAACCTCGCTTATACACCATGGGGATATGGTAACCCAGAGGCTTTAATAACTCAGGCGACCATGGTCCAAGAGCCACCACCACATGTTCAGCTTCGATATTCCCCTGCTGAGTAGGCAATACCCAAGATTCACCTTGCTGCTTAAGCTGCATAGCATCAGTAGTGATCAGTTCGCCACCTCGATTAACAAAGAGATCCGCATAAGCTTGGGTCAGTTTCCCAGGGGATCGACAACTCCAGCTTTGATCCCAGTGGATCACTCCAGCAGGCGTGCTTTTCAATGCTGGCTCTTGCTGCCGATATTCTTCACCAGAATACACTCGAGAAGTCACACCATACGCCTCTAAACAATACTGTGCTTCTTTTACAGCTTCACCAAACTCTTTTTCATGACGATAAAGCATGCATAATCCGTCCCGCTTAATCAGATCCTCTGACTGAGAAGCGCTAATAAGTGGTTGATGATCTAGAGTAGAACGACCAGTCAGTTGCGCGTAATGCTGTGAAATGTGTTGATGCGAAGTCGCAGATGAATAACCAAAGTATTTCCATAGCGCCGGGATCATCTTAAATAATCCGGACATCGACCATACCACGTCGTTAGTAAAGCCGAGTCCAAATCGCATGAGGGTGGAAAGATCCCGAGGTAAGGCATAAGGTTCTGCGGCTTCTGCCTGAATAATCCCAGCATTACCGAAACTGGTTTCAATCCCTGGGGTAGTTCTATCTACCAGCACAACATGATGTCCTCGAGATTGCAGCTCTAGAGCAGAGCTCACTCCGACCATTCCTGCGCCAAGCACAATGATTTCTGACATAACTTTTATCCCTAAGTATGGGTCGGGAAACACTATTTATTAGTGCTCCCGACCAAGAAATTTACAGCTAATCCATTGCTATTACTGTAATTTCAACTTTTGCATCCACCATTAACTCACATTTTATGGTGGTTCTCACTGGAAGAGGAGCTTGAAAATAGTCCGCATATACCGAGTTAAATGCAGCAAAGTCATCGGTATCTGTTAGATAGCATGTGGCAGAAACAACATGGGACAAATCCAACCCTTCCGCTTGCAGTGTGGTTTGAATACGAGCAAAACATTGATGGGTTTGTTCTTCAATTGTGGCGGGGATTGACCCATCATCATTAAAACCAATCTCTCCCGAAAGGTAGACCGTTTGGCCGATACGACGAACTTTTGAAAATGGCAGTGCGGGCGTTGATGACATAAAACGATTCCTTGTAAGTCAATAAGTTGTCCTAGTTTTCTTGAATAGAAAGAGCCAATCCTTCTATCAAGCTATTCATTAAAAATTCAAAGCTGGCATCATAGGAAACATCCGATCCGTTTTGCCAGCGCAACACAAATATTCGATTCGTGACTACAGGCAATGCGCCATGCGTGTGAGGAAATTGCTCGGCATCTATTTCAGTAATACGCTGTGAAAAAGAGTCTTTCCAATCTTGTGTTTGTTCGGTTGGTGCTGGTGCTAACTCCATGGTGACAAACCCAGCCAGACCACCAATCAAAGCATTAAAGGCGTCTTTTTGCTGTTCCCCTTTAAACCCTGCGTTAGCGAGAGCAGCCAGTACAACCTCGACCCAACGAATATTGGCCACCCCGTTTGATTTCATTTCGCCACCAAGTAGTGGCGCAACATTCGGGTGCTGTAATACCAATGTTCGATAGCGACGAAAAATCGATCGAATCGTCTCTTTCCAATCACCCAGCTCATCAACATCCTGATCAAACGTACTGGTAATTGATGCCGAAATTTCTGCAAACAAATCGGCTTTCTTGCCATTGGCGTGCCAATACACTACCGCGGTTGACACACCAAGCGTTCGCGCTAACTCGCGGATAGAAAATTTCGCTAAACCTCGTTCATCTATCTGCGCTATTGCAGCGGCAACAACTTGGGCTTTAGAGAGTCCAACCTGAGCTGCCCTACCTTTTAATGATTGTTTTTTCTCTGATTTTTTAACAATTTCTTTTTTATTCATTAACAAATTCTTAAATCGGGCACTGTTTTTGCTGGCATACCAACAATGTTCATATTTATCGTTATAGCACACTGAACTATTGCAAACAACGACGATTATGGTGCATCGGAAGCACCAAAAATATGCATTACAACAAACAAATAGCTAAGGCTCATGGAGGAGTTATGCCCGCTACTTTGATCTTATTTTTTTCTTTAACGTTATTACTCGGAGGCGGTGTATTAGCGCATTTAATCGGCGCCTCTTCGATTCTTTCGTTCGTCGCCGCCGATAGAGTGCGATTCCTTGCAGCCGCACCGCAACGCATCATTGCCAATATCGATTTATTTTCAATGATGTCGATGCCATTGTTTATTTTGGCGGGTGAAATCATGAACCGCTCGGGCGTCACTCAGGCCTTATTAAACTTAGCCATAGCTTTAATGGCACGTTTAAAAGGAGGGTTAGGGCACGTAAATATTCTGACTTCAGTATTTTTTGCTGGGATTTCAGGCTCTGCCATGGCAGATGCCGCCTCAGTATCTAATACGATTGTTCCAGCAATGCGAAAATCTGGTTATAGCGTCCAATATGCAGGAGCGATTACGGCCGCATCTTCAGTGATTGGGCCGATTATTCCCCCTTCTATCGTGATGATTTTTTATGGTGCCTTAATGAATACTTCGGTGTCGGCGCTATTTGTAGCGGGCATTGTTCCTGGGCTTATCATGGCAATAGGCTTATTCGCCACCAATGCTTATTTAGCCCGTAAATACGATCATCCCAGCGGTGAGAAAGTCCCCCTAGATGAGCTGGGTCGCCGATTCGTGTATGCCCTCCCCGCCACTGTCATCCCCATCATAATTTTGTCAGGTATTGTATTCGGTGTAATGACGCCCACAGAAGCGGCGGGAGTTGCCGTTTGCTGTGCAATTGGCGCAGGTATTGTCTATCAACAAATGAGTTGGAAAAAACTGTTCGCCAGTTTAGAACGTACTGCCGTGATCTCTGGTTCTATTTTCATTTTGCTCTCAGGTGTTGCCATTTTTGGCTATCTCGCTGGATTAGAAAGATTACCTACCTTGCTCGCACACGGACTTGCCAGCCTAGGATTTACCGGTTGGAAATATCTATTGTTACTCAACGTGATTTTTCTAGTGGCGGGGATGTTTCTCGAGGTGCCAGTGGCTCTCGCTCTTCTTGTCCCGCTTTTGGTTCCACCCGGTTTAGCAATGGGTGCAGACCCCATTCATTTAGGAATTGTGATTGTGGTTAATTTAATGCTCGGCATAGTAACACCACCCTTTGGTGCAGCGCTTTTAGTTGTCTCTGCGGTTTCAGGCGCCCCCTATTGGGGAATAGCCAAAGCGGCTGTGCCTTTTCTCTTAACTCAAGTCGTTGTTTTGATGTTATTAACCTTTATTCCCGAGCTCACCCTATTTCTGCCTAGGCTGACAGGCTTTATTCATTAAGGAGATAGCAGTGAAAACATTTGCTGAACAATTTTATGGGTTTTCAAGCGCCATTAACCGAATTGCGTTAAAGCTCGCTGCCTTCTGTATTCTCGGCATGCTTTTAGTCATGATGCTTCAAGTAGTGGCACGTTATTTATTTTCCTCACCGCCATTTTGGACAGAAGAACTGGCCCGTTGGTTAATGGTTTGGGGTGGGTTACTCGGCGCTTCATGTGCGTTTCATCAACATGCTGATCCTTCGATGGTACATCCACCAGCAGATTCTGCCATCAGGCAGAAAATCCAGGTTGTGATGCGCTTCGTCGCGTCATGGGTATTCTTCGTCCCTGTTCTTTATTACTGTTGGCCATTTATTTTGCGCCAACTGAGTCGCACATCCGACGGACTCCATGTGTCTACCGTTTGGATGAATGCAGCGCTGCCAGTTGCGATCATTTTAATTTTAATGCATGGATTAGCCGGGTTAGGCGCTCTGCTATCTCCCACTATTTCAGAACAAGAAAGTTCTTATGCTCAACAAACGGAAGAAAATCTCACGGAGTGAATAATGAAAAAAACAGTGACGTTATGGCTTACAAGTCTTCTTATCTCAGCAACAGCACACGCCGCATCAGTAAATGTAGCGTTGGACGCCAATCCAAACCGGGAGCAATCCGGGACTTATCGTTATGTTGATAACCTTTTAACCAATCTAAAAAAGGTAGGATGGGATACCGAAACATTTCCGCGCGATACCATTGGGGGAGAAAATGATCGCTTGGACCAAGTTCGCGCTGGCATTTTAGATATTTCCATGTCTGATTTTTCTATCGCGACACAGTTTGTTCCAGAACTGCAAGTGCTGCAATTACCCTATACGTTTAAAGATCCTAAAAGTGAGCTTAACTTTTTCACCAAAAGTGATTACCTAGAGACGGTAAATAAAAAGCTGGCTAATGAGGGAATGCGAATTCTCGCTATCGCTCCCAATGGAGGTTTTCTTGGCATCTTTAATAGTAAAAAACCCGTTAAAACAGTCACGGATATGAAAGGTCTGCGTTTTCGAGCGATGGATGAAAACCAACTCACCATGTTCAAACTCATGGGGGCAAACGGGGTAGTCATTCCTTTTTCTGAAGTACCTAATGCGATACAAACCGGTATTGCAGATGGCTATATTAACGCCTCTTCGGTTCCATTAACCTTTGGCCAGCAAGATTTATTCAAATACTTTACCAATGCTAAAGTCATTATTTCAGCTCGCCTTGTGTTAGCATCTGACAGTTGGTGGAACGACCTATCAGACAGTGAAAAGAAACAGTTCAATCAGGCCTCTGCCGCTGCGCAGCAAGAAGTGTTTGATTGGGTCGATAAATCCGAAGATAAACATATGCAAGAGCTTCAAGCTGCTGGTATTCAGGTGTATCAACCTACCGATGCTGAGTTGGCCACCTATAAAACAGCGACAGAAAATATGACCAAGCAGATCACCGATGTTCCGGCTAAACGCATTGCTCAAATTCGCAAGTTAGTCGATCAATATTCTAATTAATTTTCCAAGAGGGGGGTGTCGATGGGCGGCCCCCTCAAACAACATGGCATAAATTCACAGTGGGATGTTGATTGGTAAAGAAAAGGAGAAACACAATGGAGTTAACCACTGCTCTTGAAGAACTCGAGATTGGTTACGATGTACCCGCATTGCCCGGTATGGATGAAAGCGATATTCAAACCCCTTGTTTGGTGGTGGATTTAGATGCGCTAGAGAAAAACATGCGCACGTTGGGCCGCTACGCAAAAGCTCATAATATGCAGTTGCGTTGTCATGCTAAAACCCACAAGTCTGTTGATATCGCCAAACTTCAGCAGCAAATAGGCAATTGCAGCGGATTGTGCTGCCAAAAAGTATCAGAGGCAGAAGTCTTTGCGCGCGCTGGGATTAAAGATATTTTGGTCTCCAACCAAGTCACCCATCCACGTATGATTGATCGCCTCGCTCGCCTACCATTACTGGGCACACGCACATTATGTTGCGTGGATGATATGGATAATATTCAAGCTCTGTCACAAGCGGCAACTCGCCATCAAACAACCATCGAGTGTTTAATAGAAATTGAATGTGGCCAAGCACGCTGTGGGATTGATGTTGGACCCGAAATCGTCACGATGGCCCAAGCCATAATCGCCGCTCCAGGATTAACGTTTTCGGGTATTCAAGCCTATCAGGGAGCGATGCAGCACATTCAAAACTACCAAGAACGCCAACAAAAAATTGAGGTTGTGGTTGCTTTAGTCAAACAAGCGATAGCCTTATTGGCGGACGCCAACATAGCGTGCGACATCGTCACCGGTGGTGGTACTGGATCTTATTACTTTGAGACAGAATCGGGCGTGTATACTGAATTGCAGTGTGGCTCTTACATATTTATGGATGCGGATTACCAAACTGTCCATGATGCCAATCATCTTACCATTTCAGAATTCGATAACGCGCTGTTCATTCTTACATCGATAATGAGCCATGCTAAACCTGATTTAGCGGTGTGTGATGCCGGATTAAAGGTTCAATCAGTGGATAGCGGATTACCGCGTATCTTTGGTCGCGATGACATCACCTATCAGCAATGTTCAGATGAACACGGAGTGATTGACGACCCACAGGGTGTGCTAAAGATCAACGACACACTGAGATTGGTACCTGGGCATTGCGACCCAACATGTAATATTCATGATTATTACGTTGGTGTAAGAAATGGCACTGTAGAAACAGTATGGCCAATATCTGCACGCGGCAAAGCTTTTTAACCTTTATTTACAATGTAAATAAAGGTTAAATCAAGTAGATAATGACTAGAACTCTATCACTATCTACTTGATAATTGTTTAAATATTTAACGATTGACTTGGTATCAATAACGTTACACAAAGATATATCATCATGACGGCAATTGCCCCATCCAACACTCGCCATGCTGTATTGGTCTTGAACAAGGGTAGCAGTAACCTCGCCCCATAGGTGATAGCAATAAACCACAACGCACTAGCACTAATAGCGCCAAGACCAAATTTCCATTTTTCCATACCGACGTAATGCATCGATAAGCTGCCCAACATAAGCACAGTATCAATATACACATGTGGGTTTAACCATGTGTAACCGATACAAGATAAAATGATTTGGTTACGAGATGCCATCGTTTGTTCTGATGGCGTTAGTTTACCTGTACCAGCCCATGCCCTTTTGAACGCAGAAAATGCATTAATCGCTAAAAATAACGCTCCGCCAAAACGCATCAATTGAATCATGCTTGGCCACTCATCAATTAAAAAGCCCAATCCTGAAATTCCAGCGGATATCAAAATGACATCACTCAAGATACAAACTGAAGCGACGGCAAATAAATGTGTTCGCTGTAGCCCTTGGCGTAATACGAATGCGTTTTGTGAGCCAATACAAACGATCAACCCTGCGCTTGAGGTAAATCCAGTCCCGATTGTCGAAAGTAACATAATGTTCCTGCTTATTTATTTCGTTAATGAGCAAATTATGAAACCTTTACCCTGTTAAGAAAAACGATATAATCTTAACTTACTTAAGAATTTCTAATGTGGATAAACACCATGAGCTTACTTTCCCCTCAAGTTCGAGCTTTTATCGCCGTATTAGAGGAGGCTAGCTTTGAAAGAGCGGCTAAACGGCTGTCCATTACCCCATCAGCGGTGTCACAACGCATCAAGCAGCTAGAAGAAAAAGTGGGACAGTTGTTAGTGATTCGTCAGTTTCCTTGTCAACCCACCCCCGCTGGAGAGAAATTATTGAGTCGCGTAAAACCGATGTCTCTCCTAGAAGCAGAAGTGTTAGAAGATTTTATGCCCGAGGCCGATAATATGGCTCATGCGAAAACGTTCTCTATTGCTGTCAATGAAGATTCGTTATCAACTTGGCTTTTGGGCGCATTGAGTGATCTCTATCAGGAGCACAATCATCAATTTGATATCCAAATAGATAACGAAGATTTTACGGTTGAGCATTTAAAGAACGGTACAGTAATCGGTGCGCTAACATCGGAAAAGAAACCATTGCAAGGATGCGTTAGTCATTCTATCGGGGCGATGCGCTATTTTGCTGTGGCAACTCCCGAATTTTATCAGCAGTATTTTAAACACGGTTTGACTAAAGAGGCATTTCGACAGGCGCCAATGCTCGATTATGATCATAAAGATTTACTGCAACGCAACTTCATCGAAATGATAATAAATCAACCGGTATTTCCAACTTGTGTCCATTATATTCCCAGTGCTTTAGGATTAGTGGATGCCGTCAAAAACCAAATGGGGTGGTGCGTCACACAAGAAGGGCTAGTCGGAAATGCCATTGAATCAGGTGACCTTATCAATATCGCGCCAAATGTGTTTATGGATGTACCACTTTACTGGCAGCACGCAGGCGTTCGCTCTCGCGTACTTGAACAAATCACTCGAGCCTTTTTTAACCATTCTGCCAGCGTGCTATATCGATAAAATTCAGTCAGATACAGAGGAAAATAGATGATTTTCAAATAACCATAAGCGGTTAAAATTCACATCATTTAGGTCACGTGCGCGCTCAGCATTGCCATGAAAGGCTCGGTTGGTAGTAGCAGCGGCTCCCCATGGCATTTCCAAGTCATAACAATCTTGAATCTCGCTATGTTCGATAACAAGTTGCCCATTAGCAGTTTTACCGGGAAGATATCCGGTTTTACTGGCACCTTGTTCCCACGCCCGGCCCAATTTGGGTTTAAAACTGGCAGATTTCGCATCACATGTGATGGTACTGTTGGTCACCAAGAAACCATAGTCGTTATTTGGCGTTGTGTCAGGAGCAAAGACATAAGCAGAATTTACACCACGACTGGACACGGTATGAAATTCAACCCCATCGAAAACCGCCTGAGCACGGCCAAAGACATAATCAACATCGCCTTCAATAAAGCTATTGTGAATATAAACTCGACTTCGGCGCTGAGTATTATATTGATTATCTTTATCAGCATTATTAACAAAGAAAGTATCCTGCCGACCAATAAGGCGTACGTTATCAAGTAAGACTTGATCGCCATCTGTACGCAACGCAACCCCTTGGTGGGTGCCAGAACCAATCGCATCGAGTAACGAGTTTTCAACAGTGAGGTTCGCTAGTGTAAATCGATCGCTTTGGCTCCAAATAACAGCGGAGCACACAGTCGTAATCACTTTATTCGGCGTTGACGCACAATTGTGATACATGTACCAAGCAGGATCATTTTGCGAATATTGCCCATCTGGATTAACCAAAGACTGGTATTGCTCCGGTGAGATCATAGAATCAATCGCTAAGTTAATGACAACATCTTGCGCATTTTCCCCCGAACCATAAAGCGTTATCTGAGGCGCATCTTGTGGTATGTAAACCGTACCTTGATATCGTCCGGGTAGCACTTTAATCAATATAGGCTGGTGGTTTGTATCTTTTGCTATTGCTGCATTAATGGCTTTCTGGATTGACTGATACGGAGCTTTAGTTGATTGATTCCCCACAACATAAGGTGTTGCTTTAATAATGGCATTTCTCAAAGCCCAATGGTCAGAGCCAAGGGTAAGATAATTTTGTGCAGTGAATGACGCAGCTTCTTGCTTGGTTAGAACGGGATGTTGTGGTGTATTAACGAAATCCAACCTCTCTGCAGCTTGAGCGCCAGCCACACCATAAATTAATGTTGCAACCGCAAGTGAAATCAGTGTTTTTGTCATCATGGGTTATCCTCAAGTTCAACAATTTGAACACAGATTAATCAGACCTAACCGACAAAAACAGGCGTACCGATCTAATTTTGAAACACTGTTTTAATTAAATGCCATTTGTCAAAGCTACATCACAAGAAATCGACATAGCAGAGAAAGCACGTACCAGCTAAATGCAACACAATCTATTCATCAGCCTCGTATTCATGAGCATGAATATGCTCAAATGGCCTCAAGATACACGACTAAGATCGAATACATTCGTGCTAAACCAGCAATTCTTGATGGTGTATCCCTGTAAATTCAGATCGTTAGGGATTCGTTGGAGGTTCATCTCCTAAATCCTGAAAAAGTGAAAAAAGGCATCATTGGATGCCCTTTATGAATCAATTTGGGTCAGACATGCTTAATTTGAAGAAGTAATACTGTCAGCTGTGAACGTAGGATATTCACTTGGTTTTCCTTCATTAATATTGGTCAAAAAATTGCTGTCTTTAATCGGTACAATAGCATTGCCATAATCGTAAGTATTTAAATCATTGCGCAGTTCACTATTGGTTGTATTATCCCCATACATAGTGTACCAACTGACAATATCTGGCGTGACAAAACTGCCATAATCATTTTCTGCAACTTCACTACTTTTCGCAAAGCGCATAGCGTGAGTTAAAGCGCCATCTTTATGGTAGACAAACTTAATATGATTGCCGTCCGTGTCCAATTCAGAAATCGCTTTTGTGGTTAATGAACCGTGCGCGCTGTAGCTTCCATGAGTCACGTCACCATTTTTGGTCCAAATAGCTACGTTCTCCCAATCGTGGCGATGGCCGCTCTTAATTCCATCCAATATCTGATCTTTTAAAAAATAAAGCGCATAAAAATGGGCGCAATATTGGTCTCCAGATTCAGTAATACATGCATATCGGTGATAAGTATTCGAAAGGTCAAGAAAATTGGAACTACGACAGCCACCAGTAATCGACCCGGTGGGATTGAGACCACCATTTTGCGTACCTGTACGGCTAATACCGGCACTAGGTAAACATCCATCACTATCAAAATCAAATACCGGAGCAATAGAATCAGCATCGACATTATTAGGCAAAGCTTGATCAAGTTTGGCAAAATCATCTGCATAAGCAGGTAAAGTGAACCCTGATAGTGTCAAAGAGCAAAGAAGAAAAATCGTATTTAATTTCATGAGTTCTCCTACGTTAAACATCATTAATGATCCGAAGCATAAATAACCGAAATATCCATCATCTACATCCTCTGTATTTGATTTCTATTTAGTTAACGGTATTAACGTGACACTTTAATGAAAATAAATAATATCGTTTGAACCAATGACTCGATTATTTAAAAAATTGAGATTAAACTGGATAATAATAAATAATATTTAGCTATAATATTGATCAGAACTGCTCTTATTTTCAATGTGTTAACTAATATAAATTTACCGTCCACCAGCCGATTAAAATACCGTCTAGCGAGCGGAATACTGGGTCAAATCTTGCATTTTTCCATTATTCGACTGATACGAGAATAATGTAATCCAAAGTATTCACCTATTTCCTTCTGTGTATAAGCACCACTTTTAAATACCGTAATTATCGCCTGGTATCGACTTTCATACTCGTTCAAGCTCAATGCGTTTGGTCCGCCTTGCTTCACTGGCACTTCCCGTATACCTCCAGATTTTTCTTTAAATGACCGTTTCCAAATATGCTCCTGAACAAAATTATCACAGCCTAGAAATCCCTGTTGTCTCAAATCTAACCACAACGTTTTCCCTACACCATCTATCACAAACCGGTGGTAAGCTTCCTTAGCTTTCGATAATTCATCACCGAATTGTAGACAAAAGGCAAAACTTGACCCCATTATTCTCAAGTACCAGCCAAATCCAATACAGTCTATTCATCAGCCTCGTATTCATGAGCATGAATATGCTCAAATGACCTCAAGATATACGACTAAGATCGATTACATTCGTGCTGAACCAGTATGTAACAAAGAGCTAGGTATAACCGCGTTTAGCTTTCCAAAAAAAGCAAAGATGGATTAATAAATTAACAATTGTGTAAAAGCTAGCTTCCCCCTAGTATCGAAGGATTAAAGGACTTTGCTATTTAGAATACAGGGAGAATGTATGTCTGAGACCATACTAACAAGTGATGGTACCTCCACATCTGCTGGTCACCCGTCAAATAAAAAATTATTGAAACTTATTATTGCTTCATCCATAGGTAACGCCTTGGAATGGTTCGATCTTATCGCTTATGCGTTTTTTGCTCGCACTATTTCTAAGCTATTCTTTCCTACCGATGATGCCACGCTATCGTTGATGTTAGCTCTGTTCGCTTTTGCGATGTCTTACTTAATTCGTCCAGTTGGTGCTTTAGTTATTGGTAGTTACGCAGATAAAGCAGGACGTAAATCAGCGATGCTACTTACCATTTGGCTAATGATGTCTGGTACATTTCTTATTGCCATCATGCCGACCTATCAAAGCATCGGTTTACTTGCTCCATGTGGCATTTTACTGGCTCGCTTACTGCAAGGTTTCTCTGCGGGCGGTGAATTTGGCAGTGCAACAGCAATGTTGGTTGAGCAGTACCCAGAACGTAAAGGTTTTCTTTCAAGCTTTATGTTTGCCAGCCAAGGGGTCAGCGGGTTATTAGGTGCCGGATTTGGACTACTTCTCACAGCGGTATTGAGCACTCAACAACTTGAAGACTGGGGATGGAGAATTCCGTTTATCTTTGGTTTACTTATTGGCCCAATCGGACTTTATATTCGCCGCCATATTGAAGAAGCGGAAGAATTTACCACCAAGGAAAAAGAAGCCGAAGTGCCAGTGGTGGATCTATTCAAATCACACAAACGCAGCATTATTTATAACGTTGGCGCAATGATGCTATCGACTTCAGTGACCTACTCCATCATTTTTATGCCAACTTATGCGAGTAAATTCTTGGGTATGAGCAGTTCTATCGGCTACGGTGGTACTTTGATTAGCTATGCGGTACTGACTGTTCTGACTCCATTTATTGGCAATTTATCCGATCGCTTTGGTCGTACACGCATCATGATGATTGCTGCCGGATTATTTTTCCTTTCTGTTTACCCTGCCTTTGCGCTGTTATCAACACATGCGACGCTGATCATGTTAGCCAGCGTATTATTTTGGCTAAGTATTCTTAAATCAATGTACTTTGGTGGCTTGCCTGCATTGATGTCTGAATTATTTCCAACTCAGGTGCGCGCAACGGGCATGGCATTAAGCTATAACATCGCCACAACTGTGTTTGGTAGCTTTACGCCAGCACTTCTTGTTTGGTCGATCAGTGCTTCAGGGGATTTATTAGCTCCAAGTTATTACTTACTTGTCACTTGCTGCGTCAGCTTGGCGACCATGTTTGCGATTCGCCGTCACTTTAAATTACGTTAACTACTGATTTAGTTAGATACCTAAAGGGCTCCTATCTAGGAGCCCTTCTGCATAATTAAGCCTGATTCTACACAGGCCACTGCTCACCTAAATCCCAAAACAGACCTGCTGCGGCAGCCAATCCTTGTTTCGCTACACTTTCCAATAAGTGCTCATCTGGTGCATGTTGATTGCATGATGGATAAGAGTGTGGCATCCACACGGTTGGTAGCAATAACACATCGGCAAAGCAATGATTAGGAATTGTCCCACCTAAGTTAGGTAATACCGTAACTTCTTGCTGTAAAGACTGTTGCATTGACTGCTGAACAAACCCAACCCACGGATGTGTTGGATCAAGACGGGTCGCGTTATAGCCCCCTTCATAAATAACCTCAATATCGGTAAAACCAAGATTGGAAAAATGCTCTTGTAAGTTAGAGACTAAGTTTTCCCAATCAGTACCGGGTACCAAACGCAAGTGGCAGACCGCTTCAGCAGAATCGGGAATTGCTCCCACTGGTTTAGTGATATTACCCGCCCCGAGTGCAATGATTTCTAAAGTATTACAGCCGAATAACCGCTCACCATTAGACAGGTGCTTCTCTCCCCACTCAGCATTGAGTGATGGATCACCTTCGTTACCACCCACAGGTAAAACCTGCATCATTTCAGCAGCAAGCCCTGCTGGTTTTGGCGCTTTCAACTTCTCAGCGAGAACTTGACCTGTTGGAGAAACTAAAGACGCAAGTGCATGATTCAAACGGACCGCCGCATTAGTAATGACCCCACCCCAGTTACCAGAATGACGGGTACCATTCCCTGTATAACAACGTAACCGGAATTGACACACACCTCGCGAACCTAGAAAAATGGTCGGCGTTTGCGCATTTAATCGGGGGCCATCAGAAGCTAGAAATAGGTCCGCTTTTAACTCGTTGCTGTGTTCACGACAAAATTGTTCTAAGCCAGTCGAGCCGACTTCCTCACTCATTTCAAAGAGGATTTTAACGTTGTAACCAAGCTTACCTTGACGCTGCTTTAGTACAGTTTCTAAAGCGAGAAGATTAATAGTGTGTTGCCCTTTATTATCAGCAGTACCACGCCCATAAAGCTTATCGCCGATCTGAGTAAGAGCCCAAGGAGCAGTGCCATCTAACCACAACGGTTCTTGTCCGTCTGTCACATCGCCATGGCCATACAATAGCAAGGTAGGTAATTGTTCAGATTCAATTCGACTAGCGATCATTAACGGAGGCTTATCAGAGACAGGGTTAGCAAACTGCTCACAACTAAAACCTTGCTCAGTGAGCAAAGGGGCTATTTCATCCGTTAGATACACTGAAAGTTGCTCTGCCGCGTCAGGGTTCTGACTTTCTGTGGGTAATGCAACTCGCCGGGCAAGGGTTCGATAAAACACACCACTCTCAATACAATTTTTGGCTAACGTGATTACCTTAGCTCGACCTGAGCCACTCATATCAGTCATCTTCTGTCCCTGTTTGTTATATAACACTCGATTTACTATGTCGGGTTAGCTTATGATGAGTAGACCTTTGCAACAATTATCAATTAAGCAAAAAATTGTTCTCATAAATAGAAAGCTAAACTATGTACGATTTAACCCTGAAATATTTCCACGCAGTCGCTCAAACGGGTTCTCTTTCTGCTGCATCAGAGCAACTACATGTCGCTATTTCGGCGATAAGTCGTCAAATCACTCAGTTAGAAGAGCAACTTGAACTTACTCTATTCGAACGAAAGCCGCGAGGTATGGCTCTGACTCCTGCGGGAGAAATTCTTTATACCTATTCATTACGTAACACCGTCGAGTTAAGTAATGTGATTTCTGAGATGAAAGAGCTGAATAGTGTAAAAATGCAGTCTATCGCACTCGCCTGTCCGGAAGGGATGGCTTGGGATTTTTTACCACATGCTATTGCTCGTTTTCGCCAACAATACCCAAATGCGATATTTTCACTAAAAGTTGTTGATTCAGCCGAAGCGACCAAGTTAGTCAAAGAGGGTGCAGTGGATGCTGCGCTGACATTCAGCCTGCAAATTGAACAAGGGGTTAAGGTTGCTCTGCAAGTCCCCGCCCCTATTTCAGCCTTGCTCGCAAAAACACATCCACTTGCAAGACGTAAAACACTTAGCGTGCATGATCTGGCAAACTATCCCGTCGCGTTATCTGAATCTGGTACCACATTAAATTACTTGTTCGATATTGCCTGCCACTTAGAAAACGTGAACATTATTCCAGCGTTCACCAGTAATTCTATGGGGGCGATTTATACGTTTACGAAAGAAAATACAGAGGCCATTGCCCTTTGTGGCAAACTAACAGCCAGCCGTCAAGCTGAGCGTGATAGTTTAGTTCTCCTTCCTCTCAAAGAACCATCACTGCTGCAAAGAAGCATCCAACTGCAAGTCATGTCACACCGTAAACAAACCGACATCGTAGAGGATTTCCTACTCTTTTTAGGCAAAATGCTACGAGGAGAGCAAGCATAATGATCACCGGCACCTTTAAGCCATGCACCGATAGTCATTATCAGGTCTAAGACATAATCATCATCTATTACGTCATCAACCTCTTGGTTATCACGGAATCAAAACAAACTGATCAAAGAAGTGCTTTGCTTTCTTTTTACGATGATCTTTTCCTCTCTAACTCCATAAATAGAATCGTCCAGTGTCGGGATGAACTGGTTTTGAACTACCTAACTCCATGGAAATATTAATCAGGAAATGATGATGAAAAAACTCGTATCGAAATGGTCTAAACGCCTAGCTGTTATCGCTCTCATGACAGGATCCTCATCTTTAGCTTTCGCCGGCGGTCATATGATGGACGTCGGTGTTTATGGGCATGATCAAGATGTCTCCTCTGGCACTGTTTCTGCAGATATGATTCAAGCAGCAGAAAACGGCTGGCTTGTCGTACATCGGACAGACAAGAAAATGAAACCAGGCCCAGTCGTTGGCTACGCTCCGGTTAAGATGGGCAGCAATTATGACGTCTCTGCTATTTTAACCGAGACGGTCAAAAGCGGTGAGATGCTAATGCTGATGCTACATAGTGAGAAAGGTGGCATGAAAACCGGCGTTTTCGAATACACATTAGGCGCAAAAACTGACGGACCAATTAAGGTGCACGGCAAACTCGTTATGTCTGTTATTACAGTAAAGTAGGGTAAGAAAGTGTTAAGGCGAACTCAGAGTTGAGTTCGCTTTTTAGCCGCTTCTCGACAGAGTTGGTCGACTTTTTTAAGTAATACTGGATTACGGTGTTTACCCGCCATAGACAGAATGGCCTCTTTGGCTTGTTCAACATCACCCGTTGAGGTCACATACAACGGTTTTTGACTCCCACCGCGATATATAGCAAATTTTTCACTGATACCGACAAATGGTTTTTTCGCGACACCAATAATTTCCACCTTGCCACCTAAACTGTCGTAAAGATGCTTACCTAAACCACTTTTGGCAACACCGTCTAAATAAACGTAACCATCGACGACGATGATATCTGGCTTTAACTTATGCTCTTGAAGCAATTGCAAGATACAAGGAAGCTCCCTTTTGTAAAAACTCCCCGGCTCATATTCCGCAACCTGTGCAACCTCGGTTAAATAACACTGAGTTGCATCTAACGAAAACCAGTTTTCAAAAAGAACACCAGCAACATCCGCCTTATCATCGGTGTATTGAACATCTATAGCTAAAATCATTGTTAATACCATTTCTTGTAATAGATTATTATTGGGGTAGTTGATTGGGTTTGCAGGTAAATAATAGACGTCGCACGCAATCATTAATAATTGCATTCTTGTACTTCTCGAAACGTCGCCCCGGTTCCAGCCAGAGAACTGTAATCACCTTCCGGCTCCTAAAACAACAGGATCACATTTATTCCTGAATAGTTTTTATTTCTTTACCTTCGGATTTTTAGAGTTAGACAGCGGTAAAGCCTTTAATATCAGATAAAAATACATTCTTACAACAAGAATAAAATAATAAGTCTTATTTTAATGAATCTCGATGAAATCTCACACATATATCAGGGACACTTCCAGTAATTTCAACATAACAATTACAAGAAACATTACCTATGATAACAGGGCAAACGCATGAAACCCCTTGGTTTTAAAGGCCTGTAGAAAAGGTTATTTTTGAAGAGTCGCTCAGTTTACCATCATCAAATAAACCTTAACTCACAATAAGTTAATTGATCATGATGATCAACAAGTTCCTTATTATGACTTT